>ONFC01000025.1:0-4193 GCA_900317035.1 uncultured Eubacteriales bacterium | reverse complement strand
CCACAGGAGTTTCAGCAACAGGCGCAACAGGAGCTACAGGTGCTTCCGGTGCGAACGAAGCGGCAGGAGCTTCTGCAACCGGAGCTGCTGGAATCACATCCAGCTTATTTCCGCAATTCATGCAGAAAAGATCACCATCGCGAACGGGATTACCACACTTCAAACAATTCATAAATTATCCTCCTTCAATTTATAACTTTATGATCGAACACTCCATTTTACTCATAAATGCATAGTATTCCGATTTTAGTGCTTCCGCATTCGGGCCTTCCACAAAGGCATACATAACAGTGCTTCCGTCAATGCTTGCATAGACGTTATATGTCATGAATTCCGACTCGCATGCAAATGCGAAATACTCTTTCTTTTCAACAAATTCATTCTTGATGCTCTTGTCAAGTCTTGCGAAGTCGTCGGATGTCTTCTTTCTGGCATTCATAATGTCATCGAAATACCTGTTTGCCGCGCCCGAATTATCAAACTGGATGACCAGAACCTCCATATTGGCAACCATTCCGCTCTTATCTTTGCTTGCCGGATCTGCTTTTACATACTTAAATACAGATTCTATGTCGCTGTGATCAACAACTGTATGAAATGCGAAGAATGTCCTGTCTTTTGATTTTACTTCCGCATATGCACCGTCCTTAAAGTCATCTGCCACATCCTGAATCGGATACTTCGCATCGACCATCTTGTCATACTGCTCTGATTCCGCTTTTTCCGCGTGACATGTCTCTTCCAGTGCACTTTTTACATCACTGATCTTGGAACTATAACCGCTCTTACAGGCTACAAGGCCAAGCGCCAGAACGATTGCCGATAAAAATGCTAAAACTCTTTTCATATCCACCCTCATAAATATTTCTTTATTAAATTTTATCTTTATACCCTGAAAAATACAAGGCAGAAAAAGGGGCCCCTCTAAGAGCCCCCACAAATCCATCGATTACTTCCGGCGTAAACTCCTCATCCTTCGGTGTGAAGACTACGCTGAATGCCAGGCTCTTCTTATTTCCGAGCTGTGCACCCTCATAGATATCGAAGAGCTCGATCTTCGTGATGTACTCACAGGAAGCTTCGATCTCCTTTTCGACCATCGCGCAGGTGATCTCCTTATCCATAACGAAGCAGAAGTCACGCTTCTCTTCCTGGAACTTCGGCAGCGGGATGAACTTTCTGTCCTTGCCGTAGTACTTGCTGAGAGCCTTCAGATCGATCTCGGCAACGTACGCCGGAACTCTCATATCCATATCGTCGCAGATCTCATAGAGCACCTGTCCGAGATATCCGACGCATTCCCCGTCGCAGAGGACTTTCGCCGTTCTTCCCGGATGGAGGAATGTCTTCTCATCGCGCTCATAATCGAACTTCACATCCAGCGCATCCGCAATGACTGCCACGATGCCCTTAAGGGAGAAGAAGTCTTCCTTTTCGCCCCACATACCGATGCAGATCGTCTCGCGCTCATCCGGATATTCCGTGAGCGGCAGGCTCTTCGGCAGGAACTTGTTGCCCATCTCATAGACACATCCGGAGAGGATGCCTCTCTTCTGGTTTCTGGCGATAGCGGCCAGCATCTGCGGTGCCAGTGTCGTTCTCATGAGAGAAAGGTCGATATTGATCGGATTCAGGATCTTGATCGCCGTGCGCTCCGGTGCGTCCTCCGGAAGTTTCAGCAGATCCAGATCGGATGGCGAGAAGAAGGAATAATGTACTCCTTCAAAAGCACCCGCTGCACACAGTGCGCGCTTGATCTTCAGTTCAGATCTCTGCTTGAGGTTATATCCGCCGGATGTAACTTCAGCCGTCGGGATAAAGGTCGGTGTGATGTGCTCATAGCCATACATACGGATGACTTCTTCCGCAACATCCTGATAGGACTCCATATCGACACGGTAGCCCGGGATCTGGATCGTCAGCTCATCACCTTCGAGCTTCGGTGCGAAGTTAAGGTTTGTAAGGATACGTACGATATCCTCGTCCGGTACTGTAATACCCAGCACACCATTGACCTGCTTGACGCTGACTTTCAGTTCCTTCGGCTCCACAGAGTTTCCGGTATTGATATCGAACTTTGTAGCGCTGACTTTACCGCAGCCCAGTTCCTCGATCAGGTGAAGGGCACGTTTCATCGCCATTACGGTCGTATATTCATCGACACCCTTGGAGAAGCGCATGCTGGAGTCGGAAACCTGACCCAGCGCCTTAGAACTCTTACGGATGTTGTCATGAGCGAACTTCGCTGCCTCGAACATGACCGCAGAGGTGGAATCCAGGATCTCGGAATTGAGACCGCCCATGATGCCTGCCAGTGCGACCGGCTTCTTCCCATCACAGATAACAAGGTTTTCTGTGGTAAGAGCGAACTCTTTTTCATCGAGAGTTACGATCTTCTCGCCCTCTTCCGCACGGCGGACATGGATCTCGCCGCCTTCAAGATACGAGAAATCGAAAGCATGCATCGGCTGGCCGAGTTCCTTAAGGACATAGTTCGTAATATCTACGACATTGGAGATCGCGGAGCATCCGACGAGAGCCAGACGGCGCTTCATCCATGCAGGAGACTCAGCGATCTTGACATCGGAAACATAGTGGCCGATATATCTCGGGCACAGATCCTGTGCAGATACGCGGATATTGAACGGGATCTCCACATCGGACTCGGTATAGTCGAGTGCAGGCTCTTTGAGCGGCTGGCCGAGAACTGCAGCGACTTCACGTGCAATACCGAAGATGCTCTGGCAGTCCGGACGGTTTGCCGTGATAGAGATATCGAAGATATAGTCATCGAGCCCCAGGATCGGCTTTACATCCGCACCCGGTTCCGAATCTTCCGGAAGTACCAGAAGTCCGTTATAACCGGCACCCGGGAACATATCCTCACTGACACCGATCTCGACGCCGGAGCAGAGCATACCATAGGAATCGTATCCTCTGAGTTTACCCTGGCCGATGGTCATCAGGCCTTCTACAGTTACGTGATCTTTCGCGGTCGCATATACCTGCGCGCCAATCAGCGCGAGCGGGTATTTTCCGCCGGCTTTTACGTTATCCGCGCCGCAGCAGATCTGCAGTGTGCCGTGGGATCCTGCATCGACCTGACAGAGATGCAGGTGTGTTCCCTCGATCGCATCACAAGTCTTCACGAGACCTACGACAACATTACTGATGTCGTGTCCGACCTCGTACTTCTCTTCTACCTCGAAACCACAGGAAAAGAGCTTCTCCTCCAGTTCATCCGGGGTAACATTGATATCTACATAATCTTTTAACCAGCTAAGTGGTACTAACATATGCTCTCCTCCTTATCAGTCATCGATCTGATCCAGCACTCTGAGATCCGATTCGAACAGCAGCTTGATGTTGTTGATGCCGTACTTGAGCATCGCGATACGGTCGATACCGATACCGAAAGCAAGACCCGAATATACGTTACTGTCGATGCCGCAGCCTTCGAGTACTTTCTTATTTACGACGCCGGCGCCGAGTACTTCGATCCAGCCTGTGCCCTTACAGAGCTTGCAGCCCTTACCGTGGCACTGGAAGCAGCTGACATCAACTTCTACAGAAGGCTCCGTGAACGGGAAGTAAGAAGGACGCAGACGTGTTTTTGTTTCTTCATCGAAGATCTTCTTTACGAATTCATCGAGCATGCCCTGCAGGTCGCAGAGTGTAATGCCCTTATCCACAACAAGACCTTCCATCTGGGTGAACATCGGAGAATGCGTCGCATCATCGTCGGAACGGAATACCTTACCGGGAGAGATGATCTTGATCGGCGGCTTCTGGTTCTCCATAACATGGATCTGGCCCGCGGAAGTCTGTGTTCTTAAGAGGAATTCCGGACTTAAGTAGAAAGTATCCTGCATATCGCGTGCCGGGTGATCCTGCGGAATATTCAGTGCGGTGAAGTTATAGTAATCGGTCTCGATCTCGTTACCCTCATAGATGGAGAATCCCATGGAACCGAAGATATCTACGATCTGGTTTCTTACCTGGGTATTCGGATGGAGCTTGCCCTGCTTATGCTTCTTCTCAGGGAGCGTGATATCGATGGTCTCCTTCTCGTAGCGGGCTTTTCTCTCCTGCGCCTTGAACTTCTCGTCCATCTCGTCAAATTTACCCTGCGCCCAGTTCTTGATCTCATTGACCATCTTACCGTAATCGGCCTTGAGCTCCTTCGGGATCTT
>ONFC01000013.1 GCA_900317035.1 uncultured Eubacteriales bacterium | reverse complement strand
AAGGCATTTGATGCGATGGGAGCAGAGAATATCCGGGAAGAAGAGAAGAAGGCCCTTAAAGAAGACCTGTCATATGGCGCGGATCCAAAGGAGCGCCTGATCCGGGCGGGCCGGTCCTGGACGAATGATCTTCAGGCGCCTGCGATCCAAAGTGTTCCGGAGATACAGGACGGACTGGATCTGCTGTCGGAGGGAGGCGCACTCTTCTCCGCGATGAGCGGGTCCGGAAGCGCCGTGTTCGGGATCTTCGAAAAAGAAGAAGATATCCGGCGCCTGATGGGAAGCCCTGAATTCCTACGCCTCAAAAATGATGGCTGGTGGTCCGCTGTCGCAAAGACGATCTGAACGGGATCAGTTCAGCATGGTCTTTCTGGACTCGACGACGAGTCCGAAGATGATCAGTGCGCCGTTTCGGATCTCCTGCTGCTTGAAGTACCGGTACCTGTCCGAGGTCCCTTTGATCAATGCGAGGATCCCCTGTTCATTCTGGATCAGCCGTACCAGGCTTCCGTCTCTTCCTTCGATACTTACCAGATGAATGGAATTGGAATGCGGTTTATCTGTCCGGTAGATCAGATTGATCGTGTGGGGGAGGATCATGGGAGCGAGGTTATCGGATTCGCAGTAATACCCGAAGAACCAGTTCGGGTCGATCTTTGCTTTCGGGTCATCGGATAATCCTCTGACCTCAAGTTCACTTTTCGGAATCAGTCTTCTCAGTTCCTCTTCCGATACGCGGAGCGAGCTCTCCACTCGGGTGCTCGGGACCGGATCTCCGCTTCCGCGGATCCTGGAATAGACCGGGATATCAAGAGGACCTTCTCCGGAATACTGATCGAAGATCATATTAAATGGGATCTGAAGTACTTCACATAGCTTCTTGGCAGTGTCGATCGCCGGATATGCTGTTCCTCTTTCCCACTGGGAAACGGAAGGCTGCTTTACGTTCACTTTTTCTGCCAGCTGTCCTTGACTTAAATTTGCGCGCAATCTGTATTCTCGAATCTTTTTCATGCCATTATTCGCCTGCCTTTCCTAAAGATTTTTTACATCATTTTAGTGAATTCCCCGTAACTATCGAACATGTTCTTCGATGGAATGCCGAGGATATAAGTAATACTTTTAAAGTTCGGAACAAAAAGCAAAAAAGGAGGCCCGCGGTGTAGTAAAAAAACTTCTGCACCTCCGAAAGCGGAGATGCAGAAGCAGAAAAACACATGTATAGGGAAAGCCGCGCTTACTGTGTAAGTGCTTTTCCGAAAAGACCTCTCTGATAACCGCGACGGTCGTCGGAAGAAAGAAGGCCGAATCCTCTTACCCGGTAATAGTCTACCATGCCGGAATTGCTGAGTGCCGTGTGAAGCAACATATGAGAGCACCGGGAGCTTCTTGCGACTTTCTCGCAGTAAGAAAGAAGATAGTTCCCGATCCCCTGGCCGCGCCAGGTGTCCCACACGGAGAATCTCGCAAAATAGGCGATGCGGGTGGATACCCCGGAGATCACACTCTTGATCTCGCTGTCGAGATCTCTTCTCGGACGGATATAAAGACGGCAGGTGCCGAGGATCTCGTCGTCCTCGCTGAGTGCGACGAAGACCACTCCGGAAGAAATCGCATTCTCGATCGCTTCCAGATCTTCGGAGGTCGCCTCGATATAAGAATCCGGGATACCCGAATCCCTGCAGTATGAAGACATCGACTCGTGTACGAGCTGCAGTATCACCGGCGCTTCGGTAAGTCTTGCTTTTCTGACGTTTATATCAGGCATGCTGATTACTCATGAGGTGAACGAGGATCGCCTTGTGGGCATGCAGTCTGTTTTCCGCCTCGTCAAATACGACAGAATGCGGTCCGTCGATGATGTCCTCGGTAACCTCGTAGCCCCGGTATGCCGGCAGGCAGTGAAGGAAGATCGCATCCTTATCGGCAGTAGAGAACAGGTCGGAATTGACCTGATAGTCCTTGAAGATCTTCGCTCTCATGGCCTTTTCGGATTCCTGGCCCATGCTGGCCCAGGTGTCTGTGTAGATGACATCGGCGTCCTTACAGGCGACATACGGATCCTCGGTCATGACGATCTTGGAACCGGTGATCTTCGCATCTTCCTGTGCCTGGAGCACATACTTCTCCGGGCAGGTGTAGTCTTTCGGAGAAGCTACAGAGATATCCATGCCTGCCTTCGCACAAGCGTGCAGCAGGGAATTTGCCATGTTATTGCCGTCGCCGACATAGGCGAACTTCAGGCCTTTCAGCGTACCCTTATGCTCCTTGATGGTCAGAAGGTCCGCCAGTACCTGTGTCGGATGCTGGTCATCGGAAAGACCGTTGATGACCGGAACAGAACCGTACTTCGCAAGATCGACGATGTCCTGATGGTCAAAGGTTCTGATCATGATACCATCTACCATTCTCGAGAGAACGTTAGCAGTATCGTGGATGGTCTCGCCACGTCCGATCTGGATGTCATCGGAAGACAGGAAGAGCGCATGTCCGCCGAGCTGGTACATACCGACTTCAAAGGAGACACGTGTTCTTGTGGAAGATTTGGTGAAGATCATGCCGAGGGTTTTTCCGGCCAGGATCGGATGCGGGATGCCCGCTTTTGTCTTCGCCTTGAGGTCGATCGCGGTATCGAGAAGTGCGTCGAGCTCCGGGATGGTTACGTCTTCGTGAAAATCAATATAGTGTTTCATATGTGTTTACTCCTTTCCCTGAAGGACATCCTGCAGTGCAGAGATGAATTTATTGATCTGTGTTTTGTTGATGATCAGCGGCGGTGCGATACGGATCACATTGGCACCGATCGCGCTGACGAGGAAGCCTTTCTCGAAGAGCTTCATCTTTACATCGGCGGAAGAATCGGATGTAAGCTCGATACCGATGAGAAGTCCCTTGCCACGTACTTCGGAGATTTTCTTCGTTTTCTTGCCGAGCTTTTCGAGCTTTTCCTTGGTAAAAGCACCCAGCTCGGTGACATTTTTCAGAAGTTCCTTTGACTCGATCTGCTCGATTACGGCAAGTCCGGCAGCACAAGCCAGCGGGTTACCGCCGAAGGTGGAGCCGTGATCGCCGGGACCAAATCCGGCAGCTGCCTTCTTCGTCGCAAGAACAGCGCCGACCGGGACGCCGCCGGAAAGTCCTTTTGCCAGGGTAACGATATCCGGCTTGATGCCATACTGCTCATATGCGAAGAAGGTTCCGGTATGTCCGACACCTGTCTGGACTTCGTCGATGATCAGAAGGATCTTGTTCTCGGTGCAGAACTTCTTTACGGCTTTTACGTATGCTGCATCTGCCGGATGCACGCCGCTCTCGCCCTGGATCAGCTCGAGCATGATCGCGCCGGTTTCTTTATCGGCAGCTTTTTTGATCGCGTCGATGTCGTTATAAGGAACATAGACGAAACCCGGAACATTCGGACCGAACGGGATAGAGAACTTCTCCTGGCCGGTGGCCGCAATGGTCGCCATCGTTCTTCCGTGGAAAGACATCTTCGCCGTGATGATCTTCGGCTTCGGAGTGCCCTTCTTATACCAGTACCCGCGAGCGAGCTTGATCGCGCCTTCGTTGGCTTCCGCACCGGAGTTGGCGAAGAAGACCTTATCGGCGAAGCTCATCTCCACGAGTTTCTTGGCGAGCATCGTCTGCGGCTCGTTGTAGTAGTAATTGCAGCAGTGGATCACTTTCTTTGCCTGATCGGAGACTGCCTTTACCAGCGCCGGATTGCTGTGACCCAGAACGTTAACAGCGATACCGCCGATCATGTCCATATACTGCTTGCCGTCTGTTCCATAGAGATATACGCCTTTTCCGTGGTCAACCACGAGGGGGACACGTTTCCCGAACACCGGCATATAATATTCTTCATCATAGTTAATGATCTGTGTTAATGTTTTATCTTTAGTATTCATTATATATATCCTCAGTTCGTGTCAGATTTTTTCTCCCTCGAAATAGGGCTTCTTTTCCTGAACGATCATCGTGCCGATACCTTTGCCGGTGAAGATCTCCAGAAGGATACTGTGAGGGATACGCCCGTCAATAATGTGTGCACGGCCGACGCCGCGTCGGATCGTATCGAGGCATCCGTTGACCTTCGGGATCATGCCGCCGGTGATGACTCCGGTCTCGATCATATCGTGGATATCAGACTCGGTGAGGACAGGGAAGACCTGCTCGGAGCCGTCCGGAAGGATGCCCTTTACGCCTTCAACGTCTGTCAGGGTCATGAGTTTCTCTGCCTTCAGGGCAACCGCGATCTCCGCTGCAACTGTGTCTGCATTGATGTTATAGCTCTCTCCGTCGGAACCGACACCGATCGGTGCAACGACCGGAATGTATTCATCGTTTGCCAGTGTGGAGATGACCTTCGTGTTGATCTTCTTGATCTTTCCGACGAATCCGACATCGATCGGATTGCCGTTAGCATCCTCGGTGAGCTTCTCACACTCGATCAGGTGACCGTCGATACCGCTGATACCGATAGCCTTGACGCCTTTCTGGCCGAGGTAGGAGACGATCTCTTTATTCGTCTTTCCGACAAGTACCATCTGTGCGACACTCATGACCTTGGCATCGGTGACACGCAGGCCGTTCTCGAAGCGTGATTCCACGTTCAGGGTCTTGAGCATGTTGCTGATGTCCGGTCCGCCGCCGTGGACGAGTACCGGGTTGATGCCGACGGATTTCAGAAGAGCGATATCATCCATGACGGAGGACTTCAGCTCGTCATTGACCATCGCATTGCCGCCGTACTTGATAACGACGGTCTTTCCGGCCAGACTCTGGATATAGGGAAGCGCCTCGATCAGGGTCGCTGCCTTGTTGATCCATGTCTGCATATCAGTTCCTACAGAAGGTAGAGTTTTATCCTTTTCCATATATATCTCCTGCCTGCGTTAATATTTATACAGAATACTGAATAAAATTGCATAAAGCAAGTGTGACGGGTAAAAATCAGGAAAATTGTACATTCTGCACAACGCAGGTGTGTGATTACTTGTCAAGTTGCCAAAAAGGAAGTTGACGGGTGTCAAAAAAGCCCGCGGATTTTTGGGGATTTTTACGAGTGGTCACGTATCTTGGGGCATGATATAGTAGTTCCATAAAGAAAAAGTGCACGCAGAAGCGTCGCACAATTTGGAGGTAACAAATGGCAAGTTTATCACTTCAGCATGTTTACAAGAAGTATGAAGGCGGCGTAGTAGCTGTTTCTGACTTCAACCTTGAGATTTCCGATAAGGAGTTCATCATCCTGGTAGGACCTTCCGGTTGCGGTAAGTCCACAACTCTTCGTATGATCGCTGGTCTCGAAGATATTTCCGAGGGTGAGATCTACATCGAGGATCGTCTCATCAACGACGTTCTCCCGAAGGATCGTGATATCGCGATGGTTTTCCAGAACTACGCTCTCTATCCGCATATGACAGTATTCGATAACATGGCATTCGGTCTTAAGCTCCGTAAGGTAGCTCGTGATGAGATCAAGCGCCGTGTTCAGGAAGCTGCTAAGATCCTCGAGATCGAGCACCTCCTCGACAGAAAGCCGAAGGCTCTCTCCGGTGGTCAGCGTCAGCGTGTTGCTCTCGGCCGTGCTATCGTTCGTGACCCGAAGGTCTTCCTCATGGACGAGCCGCTGTCCAACCTCGACGCTAAGCTCCGTGTTCAGATGCGTGTTGAGATCACAAAGCTCCACCAGAGACTGCAGACAACCATCATCTACGTTACTCACGACCAGACAGAGGCTATGACGATGGGTACCCGTATCGTAGTTATGAAGGATGGCTTCATCCAGCAGGTTGACTCCCCGACGGAGCTCTATGACAACCCGGTCAACACATTCGTTGCAGGATTTATCGGTATGCCTCCGATGAACTTCATCAACGCTATGATCCAGGTAGAAGGCGACGATGTTTATGTTGCATTCGAGAATACTTCCATCAAGCTCGCAGAGCGTTACTGTGTACCGGAAGTTATCGAGCGTGACGGCACAGAAGTTATCTTCGGTATTCGTCCTGAGGCTCTCACCGATGACGGTACTTACGTATCCATGCATCCGGAATCTGCATTCTCCGCAGACGTCGACGTTGTCGAGATGCTCGGTGCTGAGACATACCTCTATGTAACAGTTAACGGATCTCTCCCGCTGACCGCAAGAGTTGACCCGACCACATCCGAGTCCCGTGTAGGTGAAGTTGTTGACATCGCTGTTGATGCTAACCGTGTACACCTCTTCGATAAGGATACAGAGCAGAGCATCATTTCCTAATCGGAAACAAGTAAGTGAAAATAAGGAATGGAGCTGTCCTTCACGGGCAGCTCCTTTCTTTTTGCCTAAAAGTACAAAACAGATCGCGAATGTTGCAAGATTTTCGTGAAAAGTTTAAGATAAATAGGATAACGACTTCTGTCGGACGTTTTTGTGTCCGATACCGCAAAGACTATGAAAGAGATTAGGTGAAGCGTATGGAAGAATTAAAGAAGTGTATGCGCGAAGCAAAGAAGATCCTTGATTTGACAGTGGGCGTCATGGATACATCGGGTATGGTCGTAGCCTGCACCGATCCGGCATGGGAGGGAATCGAGGATTCCAGCGCCAGAGCCGTTCTTCTTTCCGATGAGCTGTTCTCTAATACGGCGGGAAAGACATACATGAAGATCGTTATCGGAGATTCGACGCAGTACATCGCATTTATCAGCGGTGTCGATGCGACGGCCAAGACGTATCTCGAGCTGGTGACCCAGTGGATCAAGGCCGCGATGCGTGAGCGCAACACAGATGTGGAGCGTGAGACATTTATCAAGAATATCCTTCTCGAAAATGAGCTGCCCGGCGATATTCCGCTGAAGGCAAGAGAATATAAGATCCCGTTTGCGACACGCCGTATCGTATTTATCGTACGTGTCAGCAAGAACGACGGTGTCGAGTGCCTCGAGATCCTGCAGAATCTGTTCCCTGATACGAAGACCCAGATGGTCGTCGCGATGGATGAAGAGACTATCGTGCTGGTCATGGATCTCGGAGAGAACTTCGATACTTACCTCAATGAAGTCAGCAGAACGATCCTGGATAACCTCAATGCGGAGTCCATGATCCGTGCGCACGTCGGTATCGGTATGCCGGCACCGACGCTCCGCGATATTGCAAAGTCCTACCGTGAAGCCACACTGGCACTTCGTGTAGGTTCTATATTTGAAAGCGAACAGTTCATCATGCGTTATGACAAACTCGGTCTCGGACGTCTGATCTACCAGCTCCCGCCGACGCTGTGCAACATGTTCTTAAACGAGGTCTTCCCGCAGGGCGCCTATGAGTCTCTCGATTCAGATACACTGGTCACGATCCAGAGTTTCTTCGAGAACAACCTCAACGGCAGTGAGACCTCCAGAAAACTATTCGTACATAGAAATACTCTGGTTTACCGTCTGGATAAAGTACAGAAGATCACCGGACTCGACTTAAGATCGTTCGACGACGCAGTGCTTTTCAAACTGGCGGCGATGGTACGTACGTATCTGGAAAAACAGGAAAAATCCGGCCAGGGTGGAAATATCAACTGGTAAACGGCAGGACGAAATACTTTGATACGTTTTGAAAATGTACATAAGACATACAAGACCGGCACGGATGCGCTCCGAGGAGTGACATTTGCGATACGTGACGGAGAGTTCGTCTTCGTGATCGGAAAAAGCGGATCCGGAAAATCCACGCTGATGAAGTGCATCACCCGTGAGGAAAAGCCTACGGAAGGCATGGTCATCATCGACAAGTTCAACATCTCCAAGATGCCGAGAGCGCTGGTGCCGATCCTGCGCCGGCAGATCGGGATCATCTATCAGGACTTCCGCCTCATCGAAACAAAAACGGTCGAAGAGAATATCGCATTTGCCGGTGAGATCATCGGCGTCCCAAGTAAGAAACTCCATCAGATGGTCGATATCGTGCTCGGCGCGGTCGGCCTTCGTGATAAGGCAAACTCCATGCCGCTCGAGCTCTCGGGCGGTGAGCAGCAGCGTGTCGCGATCGCCAGAGCGATGCTCAATAGCCCGAAGCTGATCGTGGCCGATGAGCCGACAGGAAACCTCGACCCGGAGACATCCGAGGCGATCATGGCGCTCCTCGAAGAGATCAACCGGACAGGAACGACCGTCATTATATGTACCCATGACAGTAATCTTGTAGACCGTATGAAGAAGCGTGTTATCGAAGTCGATGACGGCCTGATCGTTCGCGACGAGTTCGGATCCGGCTATACGGCAGAAGATAAGACCGCGCTTCCGAAGTCGATGATCGATGAATTCGTGCCGGAAGTGTACTCACTTGCAGAGCTTCAGGGAGAACAGAAAGAAGAGATCCTCCCCGCATTCCCGCAGGAAGACAAAGAAGACCAGATCCCGGATTTCCCGTCCGATAATAAGCCGGATACCGTTATCATCGATCCCCTGAAGAAGATGGAGAAGGCGGAAACGCCTGCAATCACGACTCCTGCGGAGATCGTGAAACAGCCGGAGACGATCATCACTGTCGTAGACGATACTCCTGCAAAAGCACCTGCGAAGGAGCCTTCAGCAGAAGAGAAACCTGTGGAATCTAAACCGGAGGAAACAAAGCCCGAGGAAGAAAAACAGGATGTAATAAAGCCGGCTGAGCCTGAAAAAACCGCGGTTTCGGAGAAAGTGGAACCGGAGAAGAAAGAGCCTCAGGAGCAGGAAACTTCTAAAGAAGAACCTGAAAAACAGGCGGCCCCGGAAAAGAAAGAAGCCGATTCTCCCAAAGACGTGAAAGAGAAAAAGCACGCCAAAGAGAAAAAGGCGAAGAAAGAAATAGAAGAATTCGAAGATCCGGATATTCCTTCGGACAGTGAGGAGGAAGGCTAATGAGTATCCGTGCATTTTGGAATTCACTGAAAGAGGGTATCCAGGGTATCGTGCGCCATCCGCTGGTGACGATCGCTTCTGTATCGACGATCCTTCTGATGCTCCTTCTGATGTCCGTGTTCTTTATCTTCTCGGCCAATGCCCGCTTCATCATGAAGAAAGTCGGACAGCAGCCGCCGATCGAAGTATATATGAAGCTCGGCTGCACACAGGAACAGATGGATCTTCTTGTGAACTATCTTAATGAGAATAAGCCGGAAAAGATCAAGTCCTTTGACGGACTCTCTCCGGAAGATAACTATACGCGTTTTAGAAAAGAACTCGGCGACAGTGCCTCGATCCTGGATGACTTTGACTATAACACCTATCTGCCGTTTACGGTCATGGTTCAGCTGACGGACCCGGGATACGCGGATGATGTAGTCATGCATCTCAACGCGATCCCCGGTGTCGAAAAAGTCATGCAGGAAAGTAATGTCATGAAGTTCCTGACCAGGGCGACACATACGGTGAATATCGCCACAGTCGTCGCATTTACAGTGCTTTTCCTGATCTCGCTGTTCATCATCTCGAACATGGTACGTATCTCGGTATATTCCCGTTCTACGAAGATCGCGATCATGAAGTTCGTCGGTGCGACCAACGGATATATCCGTCTCCCGTATATCGTGGAGGGTGCTCTGGTCGGTCTGGTCAGTGCCCTGTGTGCGTGGGGGATCACCTACTTTGCCTATAGAACTATCTATGGCCGGGCGATGCGCTCCGTCGATCCGTCGAGCCTCTATGCGCTTCTTCCGATGAGAAGTCTTTCCCTCTCCGTACTGATCCTCTGCCTTTGCAGCGGTATGGTCATCGGTGCGGTAGGATCCGGCATTGCCGTAAGAAAGTACGTCAAAGTCTAAGGGAGGTGCACGATCGTGATTCGAAGAGGAAGATTAGTAAGACAGCTTGCCGTCATGCTCTGTGCATCGATCGTAATATCGGCAAGTGCTTTTCTGGCAAAAAAACCGGTAAAAGCAGTCGACCGGGGATTTTTGTCCTACACACCATCCCAGGCGGATATCGATAACGCGAAGAAGCAGCGGGATGAGGCGAAAAGAAAAGCCCAGAATGCTTCTGAACAGGTCGACCAGCTGAAGAAAGAGAAGAACCAGCTCTCCGGTGAGCTCGAAGAACTGCGCGGATTAAGCGATGAGCAGATGGCGCAGTATCAGGAGATCTCGGAACAGTATGCCGCTGCGCTGATCGCAAAACAGGAAGCGCTCGATGCGTATATCAATTCCCAGGAAACACTCCTGAATAAGAGAAAGCAGTATGCCGAGCGTATCAGCATCATGTTCGCGTATGAGAATAAATCCACGCTGGAGATCCTTCTGGAGTCCGACAGCATCGCGGGTTTCTTTACGAATCTCGAACTGATCGCCCTGATCGGTGACGCAGATCTTCAGATGATCGACCAGCTGCAGATCGCGATGGACGATGCGGAACTGAAGAATAATATCGCGCTTCAGGAAGCGGAAGATATGCAGAAGATCGCCGAGGAAAAGTCGGCCCAGCTCGAGGAGCTCCGATCCAGGATCGGTGTAACAGAAGCCGCGCTGGATGAAAAGAAGGGCGAGCTTTCGCGCTGGCAGCAGAAGGAAGATGCTTTCCAGGAGGAAGCGGACAGACTCGATCAGGAGATCCGTGACCTGCAGAAAAAGAAAGAAGAAGAGGAGCGCCGCCAGGCAGCTCTGACCGCGACCGCTGCGGCAAAGAGAGCGGCAGAAGCGACCAAGACTCCGACACCGGCACCCAAGCCGACCACAAAACCGTCCGGAAACGGCGGGGGAAATGGCGGTAATAACGGCGGCGGAAACGGCGGTGGCAGCTCTGCACCGGTCGGCGCTAAGATGACCTGGCCTTACCCCGGAGACTATACTGTCTATTCCGCGTATGGTATGCGTTACCATCCGGTCTACCACTATAACAAGATGCACTGGGGCGTTGACCTCGGCGGAACCTACGGCAACCCGATCGTCGCTGCGGGCGACGGCACTGTCATCAAGGTCGATGAACCTGTAGAGGGACAGAACACCGGATCGGTGAACTACGGAAACTACTGCGTGATCGACCACGGCAACGGAATCACCACCTGCTATGCCCACTGCCGCGACGTGTATGTGCATGTCGGCGATAAGGTAAAAGCCGGCCAGACGATCGCGGAATGCGGAAGTACGGGAACATCCACCGGACCGCATCTGCACTTCGAGGTCAGAGTCAACGGTGAAAAAGTAGATCCGGTTCCTTATATAAAAGGATAATTATATGTCAGCATATGATTTTCTAGCAGGATATTACGATGCCTTCCAGCAGGATCTCGATCCGGCCGTGTGGGCGGACTTTGTGGCATTCCTTACGGCGCGGTTCGGGAAGTTTTCCGGCGACGGAGAGAACGGCAAGCCCCTTCTTTGCGATCTCGGCTGCGGCACCGGACTTGTGACATGCGAACTTTCGAAGAGAGGTTTTGACACGATCGGTGTCGATAACTCTCCGGCGATGCTCGATCAGGCGAGATCCCGCGCGGGGAAAAACAGTAAGATCCTCTGGCTTTTGCAGGATATGACGAAGCTCGATCTTTTCGGGTCTGTGGATGTATTCGTCTCCCTTCTTGATACGGTCAACCATATTACCGATCCCGGAGCACTGGACCGCCTCTTTAAGTCATTTCGAAATTTCCTGAACCCGGGCGGACTATTTATCTTCGACATCGCTTCGGAGAAACACTTTAAGGAGACCCTTGCCGGAAACTTTTTCTATTCGATCGATGATGATTTTGCCGTGCTCTGGGAAAATGACTACGACGGAAGATCCTGCCTGAATACCGCGTCGCTTACGATGTTCGGGACAGAAGACGGGGAGAACTACTCCCGCTGTGATGAAGACATTACCGAGCGGTACTATACCGATGAGATGATACGGGACCTGGCGGAAAAGTACGGACTTGAGGTCGCAGGTGTCTTCGGTGATCTCAAGAAGAGAAAGCCGAATGAGAAAGATGAAAGAATCTTCTATTGCTTAAGAAGACCTCTGTGATGTATTATCTTTATTCAAATAACAAATTCACTTATCAGAAAACGGAGAATTGAAATGGACGATTTCTATTTAGCACCGGGATCCCCTACGGACGGCTCGGATTATATCGTAACGGCGACAGCTCTTTCCGGTAAAGTCAGAGCGCTTGCGGTCCGCTCGACAGAACTCGTCAAAGAAGCCCTTCGCATCCATAAGACATCGCCTGTCGCGACAGCGGCGCTCGGAAGATTCCTTACGGGTACGCTCTTTGTCGCGGATACCCTAAAGGGAGAAGGCGATACGATCACCGCTAATATCCGATCCGACGGTCCATTGCAGGGAATGACCGCAGTTGCCGATTCTCATGGAAATGTCAGGGGCTACTGCCTGGAACCTGTGGTAGAGACGACTTATCACCGCCCGGGAAAACTGAATGTCGGCGCGGCAGTCGGCTCCGGAAAACTGACAGTCGTCAAGGACTTCGGCCTTAAGGAACCATATGTCGGACAGGTCGAGCTGATCTCCGGTGAGATCGCGGAAGACTTTACCTACTATTTCGCATCGTCGGAGCAGACACCATCGATCGTCTCTCTTGGCGTGAGCCTCGATACCAATGGCGTGACCTGCGCCGGCGGCTTCATGGTACAGCTCCTTCCGGGCGCGGATGAAGAGACGATCTCCTATCTCGAGGACCGTGTGAACGGAGGTTTCCCGGAGGTATCCTTCCTTCTTCAGGAAGGGATGAATCCGGAAAAGATCCTCGATATGTTCTTAGGCGATAAGGACATCTGCTTCCTTGAAGGAAGAAAAGTCGCATATAAGTGCAACTGTTCCAGAGACAGGATGGAGAGAAATCTCATGGCGATCGGAAAGAAAGATCTGACGGAACTTTCTTTGGATCCGAACGGGATCGATCTCGAATGCCACTTCTGTGACCAGCGCTATCACTTCTCTCAGGAGGACGTAAAAGCCCTGATTTCAGATGATTCTGAGTAAGAAAGTGCTTTTTGTGCGAAAAAATCAACATTTTTCAAAAATAATGCTTGCAAACACTAGACATGCGTTGTATAATTTCTCCTGCGCGACTTTATGCGCGTAGCGTAGATGCTTGAGATTGCCGCAGGATAAAGCGGGCTGTGCTTTAGAGAGCGGGTAACTTAGGCGGAGCAGTCGGAGGCAAAGATCTCCGGCGAGGAACCCGGACGTACAGCGTGTGTTTTGAAGAACACATGCCCAGGCCCAAAGTGCCGTATCAGACGGTAACTGGTCTCCTGGGTTTTATGATGGGATCAGAAGAAACGCTGGACAGGGTGAAGAAAAAACAACAGCAAAGAATTTGGAGGAACACAAAATGGCAGCAAACCAGAAGATCAGAATCAAGCTCAAAGCTTACGATCACGAGCTCCTTGACCAGAGCGCAGCACGTATCGTCGAGACGGTCACCAGAACAGGCGCAAGCTTCTCCGGCCCGATCCCGCTCCCGACTGAGAAAGAGATCACTACGATCCTGCGTTCTCCTCATAAGTATAAGGATTCCCGTGAGCAGTTTGAGCTCCGTACACATAAGCGTCTTATCGACATCTTCGCACCGAACCAGAAGACGATCGACGCACTGACAAAGCTTGACATGCCGGCAGGTGTGAGCATTGAGCTCAAGGCCTAACGGCTTTTTCCGCGTTCTGCCGGCAGTCCAAGCGGCAGGATATGCGGAGGTCATGTTCGCGGACTTTTAACTGCGAACCAATAACCTAAATAGGAGGAAGAAAGAAATGACAAAGTTCGTACTTGGCAAAAAAGCCGGAATGACACAGCTCTTCGATGAGAGCGGTATCGCGATCCCGGCAACCGTTATCGAATGCAACCCTATGTTTGTTATTCAGAATAAGACGGTAGAAAAAGACGGCTACAAGGCTGTGAAGGTCGCAACAGGCGACATTCGCGAGAAGCTTGTAAACAAGCCGGACAAGGGACAGTTCGCAAAGGCTGAGGTAAGCGTAAAGCGTACTATCCGTGAGTTTAAGACAGAAGAGGATTACACACTCGGACAGGAGATCAAGGTCTCCGATATGCTCGCTGTTGGCGATCATGTAGATGTATCCGGTGTATCCAAGGGTAAGGGTTACCAGGGTAACATCAAGCGTCACGGCCAGAAGGGCGGTCCGGACGGACACGGTTCCATGTACCACAGACGTGTTGGTTCCATGGGTGCTAACTCCACACCGGCTCGCGTTCTCCCGGGCAAGAAGATGCCTGGTCACATGGGCGCAGTTAACTGCACAGTACAGAATCTGACGGTCGTCAGTGTTGACGGCGAGAGAGGGATCCTCGTTCTTAAGGGCGCGGTTCCGGGTCCTAAGGGCGGCATCGTAACCATTACGTCGTCTGTAAAGGCTAAGTAATTCGACGACAAGGAGGAACTAAGAAATGGCTAAAATTGATATTTTGAATCTTAGTGGAGCCGTTGTCGGATCGATGGATCTTTCTGACGATATCTTCGGTATTGAGCCGAACGCTGCTGCAATGCGCACAGTTGTTCTGAACATTCTGGCAAACCGTCGTCAGGGCACACATTCCACAAAAACAAGAAGCGAAGTTCGCGGCGGCGGTAAGCGTCCGTATCGTCAGAAGGGTACAGGTCGTGCTCGTCACGGTTCTACACGTTCTGCACAGTATGTCGGCGGCGGCATCATCTTTGGGCCTAAGCCGAGATCTTACAGCTACACCGTTCCGAAGAAGATCAGACGTCTGGCTATGAAGTCTGCATTCTCTTCCAAGCTGGCAGACAGCAAGATCGTTGTTGTAGATGCACTCGACTTCGACACAATGAAGACCAAGAACATGGTTGAATTCATGAAGGCAATCAAGGTTTCCGATTCTGCTCTCGTAGTACTCGGCGGCAAGAACGAGAACGTTGAGAAGGCTTCTAGAAATCTTCCGACCGTGAAGACAGCACTCGTCAATACGATCAACGTATTCGACATCCTCAAGTATGATTCTTTTATCATGACTAAGGATGCTGCTGAGAAGATTATGGAGGTGTATGTATGAGCAAGGCACCGCAGGACATCATCATTAAGCCGGTCATCACTGAGAAGAGCTCTTATGATGCAGCACTCGGCAAATATACATTCCAGGTAGCTAAGACAGCGACCAAGACAGACGTTAGAAAGGCTGTTGAGCAGCTCTTCGATGTAAAGGTAGTTTCTGTCAACACTGTTAACTACGATGGAAAAAAGAAGAGACAGCGCTATGTTGAAGGTACAACAGCTTCTTTCAAGAAGGCTGTAGTCACCATCGATACAGAGGCTAAGGACGTGTCTTATCTTGGTAAGGGCGGCAAGGCTGCTAAGTCCGATAAGAAGTATAAGACAGCTATTGAAGAATTTGGAATCGGCCAGTAATGGGCCTGATGGAAAAGGAGTGAAGAGAGAATGGCAGTAAAGACTTTTAATCCAACTTCTCCTGCAAGACGCAACATGACTGTTGCGGACTATTCTTCCCTGACGAAGAAGAAGCCCGAGAAGAGTCTGTTGGCATCCGGCAGCAATTCAGGCGGACGCAACTCTTATGGACGCATCACAGTTCGTCACATCGGTGGCGGCAACCGTCGTAAGATCCGTGTCATTGACTGGAAGAGAACAAAAGATGGTATCCCGGCAACAGTAGTTGCACTTGAGTACGATCCGAACCGTACAGCATTTATCGCTCTTCTGCAGTATGCAGATGGTGCGAAGTCCTACATCCTGGCTCCGCAGGGCCTGAACGTAGGTGACAAGGTTGTTTCCGGTGCAGAGGCAGATATCGTAGCAGGTAACGCTCTCCCGATCGTAAACATCCCGGTTGGTACCATGATCCACAATATCGAGCTGAAGCCGGGCAAGGGCGCACAGATGGTTCGTACCGCTGGTGCAGGCGCTCAGCTGATGGCTAAGGAAGGCGACTTTGCACAGGTTCGTCTCCCGTCCGGCGAGGTCCGCATGGTTTCTGTTAAGTGCCGCGCGACGATCGGTGTTGTTGGTAACAACGAGCACGAGAACGTATCCATCGGTAAGGCAGGACGTCATCGTCACATGGGCGTAAGACCTGCAGTCCGTGGTGTCGTTATGAACCCGAACGATCACCCGCACGGTGGTGGTGAAGGTAAGTCCCCGATCGGTCTTCCGGGTCCTGTTACACCTTGGGGTGTTCCGACTCTTGGTAAGAAGACCAGAAACAAGAAGAAGCAGTCTAACAAGTATATTGTTAAGGGTAGAAAGTAAGCGAAGGGAGGAACCAAAATGAGTAGATCAACCAAAAAGGGTTATTTTGTACAAGATGCCCTGATGAAGAAAATCAATGCGATGAACGCAGCGAATGAGAAAAAGGTTGTACAGACTTGGTCTCGCGCTTCGACGATCTATCCGGAAATGGTCGGACACACGATCGCTGTTTATGACGGCAGAAGACATGTTCCGGTTTATGTAGTCGAGGAAATGATCGGCCATAAGCTGGGTGAGTTCGCTCCGACGAGAACATTCAGAGGCCATGCCGGAGAGAAATCTTCCGGTGGTAAATAATCGGTAAGCTTTGAAGGGAGGAAAAAATAGTGGAAAAAGTTAAGATGACTAAAGACTATATCGAATCGAATCGCGATGAAATCCTCGAAGCTTACGGTAAGCAGCAGAAGAAGAACGCGAAGAAGCCGGTTCTTACTAAGAAGCAGAAGAAGCTCCTTGGTATCGGCAAAGATCAGGGTAAGGCAGTTGCCAAGTACGTTCGTATCACACCCCGTAAGGTTAAGGTCGTTGCTGACCTGATCAAGGGTAAGGATCTTGACGAGGCTTACGCTATCCTGGATTACACACCGAAGGCTGCATCTCCGGTACTGAAGAAGGCTGTTAAGTCCGCTGAGGCTAACGCTGTTAACAACAACGGTCTTTCCAGATCCAGCCTCTATGTTGCGGATGCATTCTCCAGCCAGGGACCGATCCTGAAGCGTTTCATTCCGAGAGCAAGAGGATCTGCATCTAGAATCAATAAGAGAACAAGTCACGTAACCGTTGTTCTCAAAGAAAGAGTATAAGGAGGAATAAAGAATGGGCCAGAAGGTTAATCCCCATGGATTGCGTGTCGGTGTCATCAAAGAGTGGGACACACGTTGGTATGCCGACAAGAAGACATTCAGCGATTTCCTCGTTGAGGACAAGCAAATCCGTGATTTTGTAAAGAAAGAGTGCTTCGCTGCAGGCGTTTCGAACATCGAGATCGAGCGTAAGGGTGCAGACAAGACTTCCATCATTATCAACGCTGCTAAGCCGGGTATCATCATCGGCCGTCAGGGCGCTGGTATCGAGGATTTCAAGAAGAAGCTCACAAAGAAGTTCAAGAAGAATTTCTTCGTAGATGTTCGTGAGATCAAGAACGTAGATGCTAATGCTCAGCTCGTTGCTGAGTCCATCGCATCCCAGCTCGAGAGACGTGTTTCTTTCCGTCGTGCCATGAAGATGGCTATGTCCCGTACAATGAAGTCCGGCGCTAAGGGTATCAAGACATCCTGCTCCGGTCGTCTGGGCGGCGCCGAGATCGCACGTTCCGAGACATATCACGAGGGTACTATCCCGCTGCAGACACTGCGTGCTGACATCGACTATGGTTTTGCTGAGGCAAACACACAGTACGGCCGCATCGGTGTTAAGGTATGGATCTACCGCGGTGAGATCCTGACAGCGAAGAAGACTGTTAAAGTAGCGGAAGGAGGCGAGGCGTAATGTTACTTCCTAAGAGAGTTAAGCACAGAAAGCAGCAGCGCGGCCGTCTGACAGGTAAAGCTACCAGAGGTAACTTCGTTGCTTACGGTGAGTACGGTATGTACTCCACAGAGCCTTGCTGGATCACATCTAACCAGATCGAGGCAGCACGTATCGCGATCAACCGTTACGTAAAAAGAGGCGGTAAGGTCTGGATCAAGATCTTCCCTGACAAGCCGATCACCAAGCATCCGGCCGAAGCTCGAATGGGTTCCGGTAAAGGATCCCCGGAGTACTGGGTAGCAGTAGTTAAGCCGGGCAGAGTTCTCTTTGAGATCGCAGGCGTATCCGAAGAAGTAGCTCGTGAGGCTATGCGTCTTGCCGGACATAAGCTCCCTTGCAAGACGAAGTTCATCAAGAAGGAAGAGGAGGTATCTTGACATGACAGCTAAAGAATTGCGTTCGAAGTCCACTGAAGAGCTTCAGCAGGAACTGGTTGCATTGAAGGATGAACTCTTCAAGCTTCGTTTCCAGCATGCGACCAACCAGCTCGAGAATCCGCAGCGCCTCGGTGCTGTAAAGCGCGACATCGCTCGTGTCAACACGATTCTCCGTGAGATCGAGCTTAAGGCTAATTAATGAAGGGAGATAGTGCAATGAGCGATCGTAACCTCAGAAAGACACGTGTCGGTATCGTAAGTTCCGACAAGATGGATAAGACAATCGTTGTATCGGTTGTTGAGCACGTAAAGCATCCGCTTTATGGAAAGATCATGAAGAGAACCTATAAGCTGAAGGCACATGACGAAGAGAACAAGTGCGGCATCGGCGATAAGGTTAAGGTAATGGAGACCCGCCCGCTGTCTAAGGACAAGCGTTGGAGACTGGTCGAGATTATTGAGAAGGCGAAGTAATACGTAAGGGAATTACGTAAAGGAGGAAATCAACATGATTCAAGTAGAATCCAGATTAAGATCTGCGGATAATACTGGCGCAAAAGAGCTCGCTTGCATCAAAGTGCTTGGCGGTTCCTGGCGTAAGTATGCGAATATCGGTGATGTCATCGTCTGCTCTGTTAAGACTGCTACTCCTGGTGGTGTGGTTAAGAAGGGCGATGTTGTCCGTGCAGTTGTTGTACGTACCAAGAAGGGCGTAAGAAGAGCTGACGGTTCTTACATCAAGTTCGACGAGAATGCTGCCGTTATCATTAAGGAAGACAAGAACCCGCGTGGAACCCGTATCTTTGGGCCTATCGCAAGAGAGCTCCGTGACAAGGATTACATGAAGATCCTGTCTCTCGCTCCGGAAGTTCTGTAAGGAGGATTGAGAATGGCTAGCAAGATTCACGTTAAAAAGGACGATAAAGTCGTTGTTATCTCCGGTAAGGACGCCGGATCCCAGGGTCAGGTCCTCAAGACCGAACCGAAGTCCGGTAGAGTTATCGTTTCCGGTGTAAACATGGTTAAGAAGCATCAGAAGGCTATGAGCCAGACGAAGCCGGCCGGCATCATCGAGAAGGAAGGTTCCATCGATGCATCTAACGTTATGCTGGTTTGCCCGAAGTGCGGCAAGGCTACCCGTGTTGGTAAGAGAGTAGCTGAGGATGGTTCCAAGTTCCGCGTTTGCAAGAAGTGCGGTGCGGACATCGACCAGATCAAGAAAGCAAAGGGGGAGTAATTAAATGTCTAGATTAAAGGACAAGTATGTAAATGAAGTTGCGCCTGCTTTGCAGGAAGAATTTAAGTATAAGTCATGCATGCAGATCCCGAAGATTGAGAAGATCGTTCTCAACATGGGTGTAGGCGAAGTCAAGGACAACCCGAAGGCTCTCGAGAATGCTATGCGTGACATGGGTATCATCTGCGGCCAGAAGCCGATCGCTACAGTAGCTACCAAGTCTGTTGCTGCTTTTAAGCTCAGAGAAGGTATGAAGATCGGTTGTAAGGTAACACTCCGTGGCGAGAATATGTACAACTTCCTCGATAAGCTGATCAGCATCTCCCTGCCGCGTGTACGTGACTTCCGTGGTATCAATCCGAACTCTTTCGATGGTCATGGTAACTATGCAATGGGTATCAAGGAGCAGCTCATGTTCCCTGAAATCGAATTCGATAAGATCGATAAGGTCCGTGGTATGGATATCATCATCGTAACAACGGCGAAGACAGACGAGGAAGCAAGATCTCTTCTCTCCCTCATCGGAATGCCGTTCAGAAAGTAATAGGAGGATATAAGTAATATGGCTAAGACTTCAATGAAACTCAAGGCTCAGCGTGCTCCGAAGTATAAGGTACAGCAGCACAACCGTTGCAAGCTCTGCGGAAGACCGCACGCTTATATCCGTAAGTATGGTATCTGCCGTCTGTGCTTCCGTGACCTGGCTTACAAGGGCCAGATCCCGGGCGTTCGTAAGGCAAGCTGGTAACCGATAGCAAGATAAGGAGGAAAGATTTATGCAGATTACAGATGCAATTGCAGATATGCTGACAAGAATCCGTAATGCAGGCACAGCCGGTCATCCGACAGTTATGGTTCCTGCTTCCAACTTGAAGAAGGCTATCGCACAGATTTTAGTAGATGAAGGTTATATCGCTTCTTTTGAGACGATCGAAGATGATAAGCAGGGAATGATCAAGATCACACTGAAGTACGCTGCTAAGAAGCACGTTATCTCCGGTATCCAGAGAATTTCCAAGCCGGGTCTCCGTGTTTACGCGGACAAAGAGAACCTCCCGAAGGTACTCGGTGGTCTCGGTATCGCTATCATCTCTACGTCCAAGGGCGTTATGACTGATAAGGCAGCCAGAAAGCTCGGCGTTGGCGGCGAGGTTATGGCTTACGTTTGGTAATAGAAAACCATTAAAACTCTGAAATGGGACCCGCAAGGTTCCGCAATCTAAAGAGCAGGAGGTAGATTGTATGTCTAGAATTGGCAACATGCCGATCACGATCCCGGCAGGGATCGAAGTAAAGCAGGATGGTCAGACCATCACTGTAAAAGGCAAGGACGCGACACTTTCTCTGAATGTGCATCCGTCCATCATTGTAGAAGTAAAAGACAATGTGATCACGGTCAAGAGACCTAATGATGAGAAGCAGGTGAAGGCTCTTCACGGCCTGACCCGTTCTCTGATCAACAACATGGTCATCGGTTGTTCCGAAGGTTTCAAGAAGGAACTCGAGATCCAGGGCGTTGGTTACAAGGCTACAAAGCAGGGTAAGAAGGTTGTATTCAACCTTGGTTACTCTCACCCGATCGAGATGGAAGAGCCGGCTGGTATCACAATTGATGTACCGGCACAGAACCAGATCATCGTTAAGGGTGCAGATAAGCAGTTAGTTGGCGAGACAGCCGCTAAGATCCGTTCGTTCAGACTTCCGGATGCATATAAGGGCAAGGGTATCAGATATGTTGGTGAATATGTCCGCATCAAGGAAGGTAAGACAGGCGCTAAGAAGTAAGTGAAGGGGTGAACAAGCATGATTAATAAGATTGACAAGAACGCTATTCGCCGCAGAAAGCACATCCGTGTGAGAAATAAGATCTCCGGTACTGCTGCACGTCCGCGTCTGTGCGTTTTCAGAAGTAACACGAACATCTATGCCCAGATCATTGATGATGAAGCTGGCAAGACTCTGGTAAGTGCCTCCACATTGGATAAAGAAGTGAAAGCTTCTATCGAAAACGGAAGCAACAAGGAAGGTGCTGCTGCAGTTGGTAAGAAGATTGCAGAGCGCGCTCTGGCTGCGAATATCAACGAGGTTGTATTCGACAGAGGCGGTTACATCTTCCATGGACGTGTAGAAGCTTTAGCAGAAGCAGCTCGTGAAGCTGGTCTGAAATTCTAATCAGGAGGGAAACAAGATGGGTTTTGAACCAAATTCAACTTCAACCGAATTAAAAGAAAAAGTCATCCATATCGGACGTGTTTCCAAGACGGTTAAGGGTGGTAGAAATTTCCGTTTCGCAGCCCTCGTAATTGTAGGTGACGAGAATGGTCACGTTGGTAAGGGCCTGGGTAAGGCTGCTGAAATTCCGGACGCGATCAGAAAAGGTATCGAAGATGCCAAGAAGAACATGATCACTGTTCCGCTGGACGGCAACACGATTCCGCACGAAGCATTTGGTGTATTCGGCGCAGGTAAGATCGTTATGAAGCCGGCTGCAAGTGGTACAGGTATCATCGCCGGCGGCCCGGTCCGTGCGGTATGTGAGCTTTGCGGTATCAAGGATATCCGTACAAAGTCTCTGGGTACAAACAACCCGAACAACGTTGTTAACGCAACACTGGAAGGCTTGAAGAGCATGCGTTCTCTTGAAGAAGTTGCCCGCCTGCGCGGAAAGTCTACAGAAGAAATTCGATAACGGAGGTGTGCTGAAATGGCAAACTTGAAGATTACATTGGTGAGAAGCACCAACAAATCCAAGAAAAACCAGGCTGCTACAGTTAAGGCTCTCGGTCTTCACAAGATCGGCCAGTCTGTTGAAAAGGCTGACAATGAGGCAATTCGCGGTATGGTTCGCACAGTAGCACATCTTGTTACTTGCGAAGAAGTGTAATGGAGGTATAGGAAACATGAAACTTAATGAAATGTCTTCCTGCGGAAACGAGAAAGCATATCGTAAGGGCCGTGGTGCCGGATCCGGTAACGGTAAGACTGCCGGTAGAGGACACAAGGGTCAGAATGCTCGTTCCGGTGGCGGTGTCCGTCCTGGTTTCGAGGGTGGTCAGATGCCTCTTTACAGACGTCTGCCGAAGCGTGGCTTCAACAACAAGCGTTTTGCTGCTGAATATGTCGAGATCAATGTCTCCGATCTGGAGAAGTTTGATAACGGTGCTGAGGTCGATGCAACGATCCTCGCTGATGCCGGTATCATTACACTCGGCAAAGTCAACGATGGTGTCAAGGTTCTCGGTAACGGTGAACTGACAAAGAAGCTGACTGTTAAGGCCAAGAAGTTCTCTGCTTCTGCAAAAGAGAAAATCGAAAAGGCTGGTGGCTCGGCACTGGAGGTATAACATGAAGGGCGTATTTGACACCTTAGTTAATGCATTCCGTCTGCCGGATCTGCGCAAGAAGTTACTTTTTGTACTCTTTATTCTTGGCATTTACATGATCGGCGGCCTGATCCCGTGTCCGGGTATCGACCGTACTGAGTTTTCCAGTATCGTTCAGAACTGGGGTCAGATCGGTAGCTTGATGGATATTATCGCAGGTGGTGGTCTGTATGCAGCAACCATCTTCGCTATGGGTATTACACCTTACATCAACTCTTCCATCATCATCCAGCTCCTGACAGTTGCTATCCCTGCTTTGGAGAATATGGCCAAAGAGGGAGAAGAAGGACAGAAGAAACTTCAGAAGATCACCCGTTATCTTACGGTAGGTCTTGCTGTAATGCAGGCTTCCTTCTTCTGCTATGCGACAAGATCAGCGATGACAAATCAGATCCCGAAGCCGCTTGCTGCAACACTGATTATTCTTACATTCACCGCAGGTACATGCTTCGTCGTGTTCCTCGGCGAGCGTATCAATGAGAAGGGCATCGGCAACGGTGTATCCCTGATCATCTTCGCCGGTATCGTAACCAGAATCCCGGATATGATCAGAACACTCTACTACGATGCTCTGAACATCGCAGGTAAGTTCGAGAACGCAGCAGTCGGAAATGCAGCAGGCATCTCCGCTTTCGCTATCGTTTCCCTGATCTCTATTGCAACGATCATCTTCTGCGTATATGTTCAGAACGCGGAAAGAAGAATTCCGGTCCAGTACAGTAAGAAGGTCATCGGAAGAAAAGTCTATGGCGGACAGAACACCTACATCCCGCTGAAAGTTAATCAGTCCAGCGTTATGCCGGTTATCTTCACCATGTCTTTCCTGGCACTGCCTTCCACGATCGTTACGTTCTTCTTCCCGAACAGCAATAATATCGTGGTCAAGTGGTTCCGTGATTTCGGTGGAAGTCCGTTCTACTACGTAGCATACTTTATCTGCATCTTTGCATTCGTGTTCTTCTATTCTCTGATCCAGTTCAATCCGATCGAGATCTCGCAGAATCTGCAGAAGAACGGTGGATTTATCCCGGGAGTTCGTCCGGGCCGTCCGACATCCGAGTTTATTGCTAAGGTTGCAAACCGCCTGAACTGGTGTGACGCTTGCTTCCTCTGCATCGTAGTTCTTGTTCCGACACTGCTCGGCAAGCTGACCGGTATGGAAGGCGTATGGTTCGCAGGTACATCTGTTCTCATCATGACAGGTGTTGCAAATGACCTGGTAGATCAGATCGAATCGCAGATGGTTACTCATAACTACAAGGGATTCCTTGTGTAATGAAAAAGCAGGTCGCATGTTATGCTGAGAAGCGGTAATGCACAAACCAAAAAATAAATGCATTTGCAGCCTCGCGTGTTTTTCACGCGGGGCTGTATGTGCTTGTAATTAGAAAAGAGGACTATCGATATGAAACTTATTCTTTTAGGCGCCCCGGGATCCGGAAAAGGAACGATGGCTGCTGTTTTGAAGAATGAATATGCCATCACGCACATCTCCACAGGAGATATTTTCCGCGCGAATATCAAGGAGCAGACACCTCTCGGAGTCGAGGCAAAGAAGTACATCGACCAGGGCGCTCTGGTTCCGGATGAACTCACGATCTCTATGGTCGAAGACCGTCTCAGTCAGGATGACTGCAAGAACGGATATCTTCTCGACGGATTCCCGAGAACGATCGCTCAGGCGGAGAAACTTGATGAGATGCTCGCGAAGACAGGATCAAAGATCGACGCAGTGATCAAAGTTGACGTTCCGGCAGAAGTGATCATGGAGCGTGTTGTAAACAGAAGAGTCTGCACATCCTGTGGCGAAAGCTATAATGTAGTATCCCGTCCGACCAAGGTCGAAGGTGTATGTGATGTCTGCGGAAAAGAAGTTATCCAGCGTGATGATGATAAGCCGGAGACAGTAAAGCAGAGACTTGTGACATACGAAAAGAACACGAAGCCCCTTATCGACTTCTATGAGAAGAAGGGCATCGTAATTTCAGCGGACAACTCCAAGAGTCCGGAACTCGCATTCGCTCAGGCAAGCGAAGCACTGGCCAATATGGGCTTTAGAAAGGCGTAATGAAATGATTCAGATCAAAACAGAAGCTGAATTTGCCAAAATGCGTGAAGCAGGTAAGGTCGTGGAAGAGGCGCTCCTTACCTTAGGAAATGCAGTGGAACCGGGTATTACCACATGGGAACTCGACGAGATCGCCAAGAAAGTTTTTGATAAGCATGGCGCGATCTCCTCATCGTATCATTATGGTGATCCGCCGTTCCCGGGACAGATCTGTGTATCTCCGAATGAAGTGATCGTTCACGGCATTCCGAGAAAAGATCTGGTGCTGAAAGAGGGCGATATCGTCACATGCGATGTCTGCTGTTCTCTGGATGGCATGCACGCTGACGCAGCCAGAACATTTGCAGTAGGAAAGATATCCGAAGAAGCGGAAAAACTCGTACGTGTTACGGAAGAGTGCTTTTGGAAAGGATTCGAAAAGGTTACGACCGAGAA
>ONFC01000090.1 GCA_900317035.1 uncultured Eubacteriales bacterium | reverse complement strand
CAGCTACAAACCCCAGTCCTGATCTTCCGGATCCGATTCAATAAAAAACAAATCGGGCGTCTCATTCTATGAGGCGCCCTTTCTTATACCCTACTAATAGTTATTCGGACAAATAAAAAGCACTGTCACATATTCTGTAACAGTGCTTTTCTATTTGAAGTTTGAATAAATCAGAGTACCTGACGATACTGATTTGCCTGAGCCTGCTCAGCTTCCTGCTTAGCAAGAGCGTCACGGTCCATCAGAGCAACTGTTCTCGGAGCAACTACGAAAGTCTTTCTGTTCTGATCGATCGGCTTAACGTTACCATCGATAGAATAAGCTGCACCGGAGATATAATCGATTACACGCTGTGCAACGGAACGGTCTACATTCTCGATATTGCAGATTACTGTGTGACCTGCACGGATGTGATCACAAACCTGCTGGGAAGAACGGATGCTGTCCGGCTGAAGGATAACAACCTGTGTATCTGTAGCCTGTACACTCTTGATCGGTACGATGCGATTGGTGTTCATTTCCGGAATCGGGAGCGGTTCCATCTCTGTGTAATCACTCTCTTCTACATGAAGACCATCGAGGTTTTCATCCTGATACTCATCCTCATAAATTCCGTCTTCGCCATCGTAATAATCATTGTTGTCAACGCCTGCAATCTTGTTCACGAGACTATTCCAAAAACCTGCCATAACTACCTCCAAAATTTACTGCTACAGTGCTTTGAAGCACTTGCGAATTTCACTATGAGGCTAGTATAGAACTACGGTTTTTTGCTTTCAATAGAATCAGAGCAATGGTAAATAACATGTAACTTTGACATATTACCGTGTAATTTTGCTGAAATAATAGTATATTTTAATGTAACAATTTGTGTAATAATCACACCGGATCAGGATAGTCGCGTTTGCCGAAAATAGCCGTTCCGATACGCACATGCGTCGCTCCGCAGATGATTGCATCCTTATAATCTCCGCTCATACCCATCGAGAGATATTTCCAGGAAGAGCTGTCTGCACCAAGTGTTTTCAGCTCATCGAAAAGCACCCGTGTCTTTTCAAATACTTCTCTTGCCTCTCCCTCTCTCTGCTGGATCGGCGCCATCGTCATAAGTCCACAGACCTGAATCGAAGGAAGCGACATGATCGTCTCGAAGTTCTCCTTAGTTTCCTCTGAAGAAAAACCGTGTTTACTTTCTTCTCCGGAAACATTCACTTCAAGAAGGATGCGTGCGGTAAGTTCTTTTGCTGTATAACGCTTCGATATCTCCTGTGCCAGCGAAAGCGTGTCTACCGAATGGATCAGGTACGGATCTCCCGCGATCATGCGTACTTTACGGCTCTGAATTGTACCGATGAGATGCCAGTTCGGGTGTATCCCCTCCTGATCCAGAGTCTCCTTTTTCGCATGGAGCTCCTCGGGTCTGTTCTCACCAAGATCTGTAAGTCCGAGCGAAAAGGCCTGTGCGGCATATTCCGCAGGGAAAAACTTAGAAACGCCGATAAGTGTGATTTCCTTCGGATCTCTTCCGGCTTCTCTTGCAGCATCCGCGATCTGTTCGCGGACTCTTTCTATGTTTTCCTTCATCTTTTCCGGACTATACATATTCATGGCTATTTCTCCACTTTATCCCCTTCTTTTACCGTTTGAGGATTTGTGATAACGATCGTACTGATACTCGGGATCTCTGCTTTCTCGAGCGGGGCGATGATCGCGTATTCTCTGTCATAATCCTTGATCTGTACAGTATATCCTCTTGCATAACCGCTCTCATTTACGAAGATCGTCGCGATTCCTCTGTCATAATCTGCATTTGCAAGTGAAGATACCGGAACGCGGATACCTGTCGTCTTTGTCTGAACGATCTCGATATTGACCGTGCGGCGGTCCAGCAGGCGCTCCACCTGATTCGAGGTCTCAAATACGACCAGAAGTCCGTCTCTGGTTACAGAGCAGCGGATCACCTTACAATCGGAGATGGAGATGCCTTCCGCAGGGATACGGATGACGTGGTTAGAACCCAGCTGGAATTCCTCCATCGGTGCATTTTTCAGAAGACATGCGAAATACTGGACATCATTCTGGACAATGCGGAGAACCGGCTCATTCTGCTTGATATTCAGGTCACTGGTGATAATACTGCTGGACTGGGAGATCAGCTCTTCGCACTTAGAATCTACCATATCCATCAGCAGCTGATAAGTAATATCCGTCTCATGTCCGTCAAGTTTATATGAAATGATGCCGGGCATATCCGCATAGATCGAATTTGCCCTGGTCTCCAGCTGTGTCCGAAGCGCCGTTTCGTTAGCACGCAGAGTAGTAAGCTGCTCATCTTCGAAATCGATATCCTTGAGATTTACATCTCTCTTATCCATCAGAACGCGGATCGAAGAAGAATAGCTGGTCATATTATTCAGTTTGTTCAGAATCGCATCCTGACGGATCATGGTAATGATCGGACGGATCTCTTCATTGGCCTGGCTGAAGACCTCTCTTGCCGCAACACCTTTTCCCTGATTCATGAGCTGACGCTCGAGATCTACGATCTGCTGTTCGACATTCTGAAGGTCAGCTATCGTTCGTTCCATATCTTCCGGAATGACCATAGCCAGGTGCTGTCCCTTCGCGACACGGCTGCCCTCTGTCGCCTGAGTCATCAGTTCTCCGGTAAAAGTGGATGTCATGACCGTTTCATTTCTGACAACAAGTGCAGATGCACCGATCGTGTGTTCGATGGAGCCTTCCGTTGCAAAAGCATACGTCGGTTTCGCCGATACATAATCTTCGATATATAGCACGGAAATAACCACAAATCCGGTCAGTATCAGAATACTCAGGAAAGTGTTGAATGCTACGCGGAGATTCTCTCTCTTGCGCATCTTCGCCATGTGCTTTCTTCTCTCCTCCGCTGACTCGGGGCGGGTCTCCTCAAGAACATCCGGAACAGCAGTTTCCTTCTTTGCAGCCTCTTCTTCCGCTTTCTGTTTTTGCTTCTGAATCAGCTTATTTCTTCTATGTACCTTTCGGACCTGCCACCAGGACAGTTTTTTCGGCGGAGTCTTTATCTGTTCCTTCTCAACGACTGCATTCAGCTCCGGTTCATCCCCAAACAGAGGCCTGCTGAACTTCGGATCCATCAGATCCGCCGGTCGTGTGTTAGCCTGAGCATTATTGGAATTTCTTATATTTCCGGAAGCAGACGGCTTGTTACTTAAGGAACGCGAAGAAGCTCCGGCACGGTCATTCTTCGGACGGAGCGGACGCTGCGGCTGCTGTTTTCCCGGGACTTTTCTATTCTCGGAAGAAGGTCTTGGCTGCATACGGGAAGCACCGGAAGAAGCACGGCCCTGTTCCGCCCGCTCTGTCGGACGGTTCGCTGGACGGTTTCCCGGTCTTTTCGCATTATTCGGGCGCTTGCCGTTATTCGGGCGTTTCCCTGTCGCCATAGATCATTTCTTCTCCAACATTCCTGAAACGGCCTGCATGACCGCCAGTTTTACCTGTTCAAATACCAGACCTCCCTGCATATATACGAGGAAAGGCGGTTTAACCGGACCATCGGCCGAAAACTCGATCGATGCTCCCTGTACAAAAGCACCCGCCGCCATGACTACCTGCGCGTCATAACCAGGCATATCCCACGGTTCCGGTGATACGAAGGAATCGACCGGTGAGCAGCTCTGTACGTTCTTACAAAAGTTTACCATTTGTTTCTCATCCGGGAAAGCTACACTTTGCACAATATCTCCACGCAGATCATCAAATGCGGGTTCACATTTGCAGCCTGCCATCTCGAGCATCTTTGCGGCAAAAACCGCACCTTTGAGGGCTTCAGAAACAACATGCGGCGCCAGGAAGAGTCCCTGTGCGATCTGGCGGTTAAATCCGAGACTTGGTCCGACATGGGATCCGAGACCCGGTGCAGTAACACGTTCAGCAACGCGCTCGACGAGATCTTTTCTTCCAGCCACATATGCACCGGAAGGACAGATTCCGCCGCCCGCATTCTTGATGAGAGAACCGGCACAGAGATCAGCACCGAGGGCACATGGCTCCTGTGTCTCTACAAACTCGCCATAGCAGTTATCCACGAAGACGATAATGTCTTCTCTTATCCCCTTGACCAAATCGACGACCGCCTTGATATCGTCCGCGCGGAGACATCTTCTGGAAGTATATCCTTTTGATTTCTGAAGGAAAACGACCTTGGTTTCCGGCTTGATCGCAGCACGGATCGCTTCCAGATCCGGAGATCCGTCCTCTTTCAGCTGAACTTCGTTATATTTCATACCGTAATCCAGAAGAGATCCGGTAAACGTATCATCCTTCTTTTCGACGCCCAGTGCGGAGGCAAGCGTGTCATACGGTCTTCCGCTTGCAGCGAGCATTTCCTCGCCCGGCTTTAATATTCCGAACAGACATGCTACAAGGATCTGTGTTCCGCAGGTGACCTGGATACGGACATAGGCTGCCTCTGCTCCGAAAAGCTCGGCATACATCTCCTCGATCTTTTCCCTGCCCATATCGTCATATCCATAACCGGTCGTCGCGCCTAAGTGCGCCTCAGCAAAACGGGCATTCCGGAATGCCTGCAGTACCCGGAGCTGGTTGATCTCCTTGACCTGATCGATTTTTTCAAATACAGAAGAAACGGTGGTCATCGCTTCTTTCGCCATGTCAACCACCGTATCACTGATTCCATACATTGATTTGAATGGATCTTGATTCATTAGATTCCGTAAACCTCCTCAGGGCTTAAGATCCTGATTCCGGCTTCCTCAAACTTCTTAATTACAGGATCGAAGTTCTGCACACGGATCACCATAACCGCATCGTCTGATTTTCTGCCGACGAACCCGTAGATGTACTCCATCGATTCACCTGTCTCGGAGAATGTCGTAAGAGCCGCATCAAGTGTACCTGCTTTATCCGGGATCGCTATAGCAAGTACCGGAGTCATGCTTACAGTAAATCCGGATTCCGTGAGGATCATGACCGCCTCTTCCGGTTTATCAAGGATCATACGAAGGATTCCGTAATCAGTCGAATCTGCAACAAAAAGTGCTCGTATATCGATATTTGCCTTACCCAGTACCTTCGTCACCTCAGCGAGACGGCCGAAAGAGTTTTCGAGAAAAACATTGATCTGCTTAACTAACATACGAGAGTCCTCCTTATCGTTTATAAAACTATTATATCTTAAAAAACACTTTTACGAAACGAAATCTCTTCCCTTATTAAATGCCTCGACATTCATCGGGATCAGCTTCGCCTTAGAAGCAAACGCCTCGTTGATCGCCTCGATCCACAGTTCCTTCGGGAAATCCATGCCGGCAGAAAGAGCACCGACCATAACCATATTTGCGGCCTTAGAGCTTCCGCAGGAAAGTGCTGCAGAAAGAGCATCAAACTCGACGACCTTTGCTTTTCCGGAAGCCGAAGCTTCGAGAGAATCCTTAATGTTCTCCGGATACTCGGCATTTCCGAGCAGGACCGGAAGAGATTTGATCTTCTGGGAGTTTACCAGAAGGATACCATCTTTCTTCAGAAGTTTTGCCCAGCGAACCGCCTCCACTTCTTCAAAGGAAAGAACATAGTCTGCCATACCTTCTTCGATGATCGGAGAATATACCTTCTCACCCATTCTTACATATGTGATAACGGAACCGCCGCGCTGGCTCATACCGTGTACTTCCGACACTTTGATATCCAGGCCCTGCTTCATGGCAAGAATGCCGAGAAGCTTACCGGCGATCAAGGTTCCCTGTCCGCCGACACCGGCGAGTACGATTGAAATATCCTTTGCCATATTACGCCTCCTCCTTCTTGGAAAGTGCATCGAACTTGCACATATTGATGCACAGACCGCAGGCGTTACAAGCCTCCGGATCGATGACCGGCTTCTTATCCGGACCGGCTACCAGCGCCGGGCACATGATACGGGAGCAGGCTCCGCACTTCTTACAGTTGTCATCATTCAGAACGATAGAGACGCCCTTCGGCTTCTTGCCGGTCGGGATCAGGGCACACGGACGGCGCACGATGATAACGGATACGCAATCCTTGGCGATCTCTTCTTTTACGATCTTCTCTACTTCAAAAGTATCTACCGGATCGACTGTTCTTACGGATGTAACACCGACGCTTCTGCACAGTGTCTCCAGATCGATGGCCGGAGCCGGCTGCAGGCGGATGTTCTTACCGGATGCAGGGTTCTGCTGATGTCCTGTCATACCGGTAATAGAGTTATCAAGGATCAAAACGGTGATCGCGCTCTGGTTATATACTGCGTTGATCAGGTTTGTGATACCGGAGTGCAGGAAAGTAGAGTCACCGATAACAGCAACGGTCTTCTTACTGTCTTCTCCATCACTGGCCTTGTCAAAACCATGTGCCATACCTACCGAAGCACCCATGCAGACGGAAACATCCATCGCAGCTGTCGGCGGAAGTGTTCCGAGCGTATAGCATCCGATATCGCCCATGACCTGTACCTTCGCACGGTTCAAGGCAAGGAACATACCCTTATGCGGACATCCTGCGCAAAGAAGCGGCGGACGGCCGGGAGCCTGCGGCAGCTTGTCGAGGTCCAGTGCTTTTTCCGGAAGAGCTTCCGAAGAAAGCGCGGCACGGATCATACGTGCACTGTACTCGCCCTGCAGTGTGAAAAGTTCTTTTCCCTCACAAGCGATGCCTGCGGCCTTGATCTCAGTCTCCATAAAAGGATCGAGTTCTTCAACAATGACCAGACGGTCGACCTTAGATGCGAAATCGCGGATCAGATCCATCGGAAGCGGCCAAACGCAGCCGAGCTTCAGAACAGAAGCTGTCGGAACGCCTTCTTTTACATACTGGTAAGAGGCACCGGCCGTGATGATACCGAGCTTGGTATCGTTCATTTCGATCTTGTGGATGCCCATACCGAGGAATTCCTCGTTGGAAGCCTTCGCAATATCAAGAGTTCTCTGCTCAACGACCACATGACGTTTGATAGCCATTGCCGGCATCATAACGTACTTATTTACGTTCTTCTCATACGGACGGACAACGATATCCTCCGGATCAGAGAGTTCAACAATAGAACGGGAGTGAGATACACGGGTGTGCATACGAAGGATCACCGGCGTGTCGAAACGCTCGGAGAGCTCAAATGCCTTCTTGGCAAAATCCTTGCACTCCTGGCTGTCAGACGGCTCAAGGACCATCAGTTTAGCAGCACGGCCATAGTTTCTGCTGTCCTGCTCATCCTGGGAACTGTGCATGCCCGGATCATCAGCAACCACGAATACCAGACCGCCGTTAACTCCCTCATAAGCGGCTGTAAACATCGGGTCAGCAGCCACATTCATACCAACATGCTTCATGCATGTCATCGCACGGGCTCCGCGGATGGAAGCACCGATGGCCACCTCGGAAGCAACTTTCTCATTTGTTGCCCACTCACAATAGATACGATCGTATGTTGCAATCGTTTCCGTGATTTCTGTACTCGGGGTGCCCGGATAGGAGGAAACGACCTTCACTCCTGCTTCGTAGGCGCCACGTGCTACAGCTTCGTTACCTAACATAATCTGTTTCACTTTGCGTACCTCACTTATATTTTGATAGTAAAGACTATAATAAGCACCCGTCTATTGTATCATGTTTTACTCTTTAATATCATCAATTCTCGCCGGGATGTCCTTCGGCATATCCTTGAATGCCGCATCGATAACTTTTTTGTCGAGTTTCGGGGAGATCCAGGATACGACCGGAACGATGATCAATCCGAATAACATGGCAAAAGCACCCGCATTGATCGGAGATGCCAGATTGATCGGAAGGCCTGTAGGGAACTTGAAGCTGTGTCCGAACAGCGGGCCGTTGCTCAGGATCAGGTGGGAAACCGTGATGCCTACGCCGCTGATAAAGGAAGCCCATACAGCTGCCTTGGTAACACCCTTCCAGAACAGTCCATAGAAGAACGGTGCCAGGAAAGAACCGGCCATCGCACCCCAGGAGATGGACATCAGCTTAGTGATGTACATATCGTTGCTTCTGTAGGAGTAGATCGCCAGTGCCATAGAAACAAGTACGAAGAATGCAAGGAGCAGACGGATGATGCTGACCTTCTTCTTCTCTGTCATATCTTTAATTACGTTATCCGCCAGAACATCAAGAGTGATTGTGGAACTCGAGGTCAGTACCAGAGATGTCAGTGTGGACATGGAAGCGGACAGGACAAGTACCACAAGGATCGCGACAAGGATCGTCGGGATCGCCTTATCCAGAATGAGCGGCATGATCTTATCCATATTGAGTCCGCCGGAAGCAGTCTTAATATCTTCAGCGCCTACGAAGATACGGGAGAAACCGCCCATGAAGTAGGAACCGCCTGCGATGATCACTGCGAAGATCGTGGAGATGATCGTTGCTGTATGTACGGACTTGTCGTCCTTGATGGAATAGAACTTCTGTACCATCTGAGGAAGACCCCAGGTACCCAGAGAAGTCAAGATAACAACACCGAGAAGGTTCAGTGGCTCCGGTCCGAAGAGCGAAGAATAGACACCCTGGAAAGAAGAACCGTTTGCAGCAGGAACTTTGGAGAGTTCTGTCAT
>ONFC01000210.1 GCA_900317035.1 uncultured Eubacteriales bacterium | reverse complement strand
ATTCCTGGAAAACTCAGCATATGTTCCCTGAAGGGAAGATGGCATTTCTTTATAGTGCTGTTTCATTTTTTACTCCATTTCTTTAAAGCGTTAAGAGCGCAATGCCTGAAAAATAGTCTGTTTTCGTTCAGTATAGCATAGCCTCTTTCAGCATGTTCCGTGATACAATCTGAATCAATCTAGAAGACAACGGAGAAGGATCATGGACAGAACTATCACCATTGCTCAGCCTAAAGATGCAGATATCGTTTACGAGATCACCCAGACCACCGTCCGTACGGTATATCCCAGATACTACCCTGCCGGCGCGGTCGAATTCTTCAGCGCCCACCACTCCATGGACAGGATCGTCTCAGATATAGAAAACGGCTTCGTCTATCTCCTTTTCGTCGATGGCTCCCCCGTCGGAACCGTCACCATCTCCGAAAACCACATCAACCGTCTCTTCGTTCTTCCCGAATGTCAGCGTCAGGGTCTGGGAAAAGCACTGATGGACTTTGCTGAAGAGAAGATCTTCGAAAACTGTGATTCCATCGAACTGGATGCCTCTCTACCCGCGAAGAAGATCTATCTCAAGCGCGGTTATGTCGATGAAGAGTATCACATCATCGAGGCGGATGGTGGCGATCACCTGTGCTATGACGTTATGAGGAAGACCCGGGAAAACCCTTGATCTCCTCCTGCTGATCTCGCTATCACAACTCCTTTTCCAAATAGATTTGTCGACGAAATAATTGTAGCACATATGTTCGATTAATGGAAGTAAAAAAGCATCTCTTTTGAGATGCTTTTTGATCATTCGTTAACAGGTTCTTTTTTCTCCGCTTTCTCCGCTTCCGCTTTCTTGGCGAGTTTCGGAGCAAGTGCCTTTTTCTCGTTCTTGATCTCCCAGTGGATGAGGAAGGTCAGGGTCGCACGGAGAAGGATGATGGCGCCGAGGATACCGAGTTCTGCCCACTCACGGACAACAACGGTCCTTAAGACCTCACCGCCCAGTTTAAACTCGAGTGCAAGTGCGATTCCCTGCGCGAGCTGAAGGCGGATGGAGTCGTCTCTTCGTATCCAGAAGACAAAGGACTTGACCGCCGAGAACACAAGGATGCATATGCCGAATAATTCCAAAAGCAAAGTAGAGAACTCAACGATATAACGGAGTACTACTTCAGAACTTTGATAAATTTCTTCCATATAGCGCGCTACCTTTGTTTAAACTAAAGTCTTTCCAATTATATCACATATCCCATGCATAGACACGCCCGTCGTGATCCACCTGCTTCATGAACCTGTCGGCTTCGCCGGAAAGCTCCTCCACAAGATCGGTATCGATGTTGTGGCCGCAGTTCGAATACAGGATCATCTTGCAGTGGGGAAGTGCTTTTGCCGAGCGGATCATAAGCTCAGGAGTGCTGATCGGATCGTCAATGGCACCCAGTATCAGGGTAGGCACTTCGATCGTATGAAGCGCCTCACAGAGCTTCTCTTCGGTCTTAAACTTCAGAAGCGGCCTTCCGTAATCGATCGCTTTTTCCCTCGGATCCGGCTCCGGATTCATCGCGATATGGGCATTGCGGAAATTCCTTCTCATCTCCCGGCGGGGATCGTTATCGATCGGCGGATCCATCGGCGGCGGTTCCTTGATGATGCCTGACAGCACCATCTGCCGCATCGACATGGAGCCTTCCGCCAGGCTGTGCGGACCCGGAACACAGGCGACGAAGCCCTTGACGCGGGACGGGGCCAGAAGCATCAGGTGCCAGCCGACTCCGGCGCCGTGCGAGGCACCCATGTAAAAGAACTTGTCGATGTGAAGTTTATCGGCTACTTTGACGACGTCTTCTGCAAATACATCGTACCAGCGTTCGCCGTAATCCTCCTCCACATACGAAGACGGATAGAAGCCGCGGAGCGTGATGCAGAGGACGTGATATCCCATCGTTGCCAGCTTCTGCTGCATGCCGAAGGGATAGAAGCCGACCTGCGCCGAGAGGATGTAATTGTCCCCGCTTCCATACTCTTCGAAGCACAGATCGATATGAGGCTCGATATGGATGCGGTGATACATCAGGCTGCGCATGGTCTTGAAATATTCAAATGGCGGCGGGCTCTGATAGTCCTGATCCGGGTACTCCGGCTTCCACTTCTCGATCTGATCTTTGGGAACGACTGTCTCGAGCACACTGTAATAGGCTTTCTTCGCACAGCATTTTCCCTCGAAAAGCAGCGGATGGCTTCTTTCTTTTCTAAAATTGGTAAGCCAGGAATTCTCATCCAGAAGATTCCAGAAAGTAACTGCCGTGACATTGGCTTTTCCTTCGTCTTTCGCCTTTAAGATGATCGTGAAAAGCTCCTTATATCTCTCGGCAAGTCTATCCATAGACTCCTCGGATGCATCCGCGTTATGGATGTCGAGCTCGGTGATCTGGACCTCAGAGACGAGATCGCCGAAGCTTCGAAGCGAGATCTCATATTCGGAAAGATCCGGATGATCCATCTGA
>ONFC01000187.1 GCA_900317035.1 uncultured Eubacteriales bacterium | reverse complement strand
CATGGGAAAAGCACTCGATCCGTCCCATAGAGATCCATCCGGAAATGCCCGGCAATCCTGCCCGGTAAGCAGAAACTGCGGCGGCTGTACTTACGCGTCTGTTCCTTATTCCGAACAGCTGAAGAAGAAAGAGAAGACCGTAAGAGATCTTCTCTCGGGTATTTGTACGGTGCGTCCGATAGTCGGCGCGAAGGATCCGCTTTTCTACAGAAATAAAGTGCACTGGGCCTTCGGACATATGGGGACACATCTTATCGCCGGACGCTACGCGGAAGGATCCCACCGGATCATCGAAAATGACCACTGCCTTCTCGAGGATAAAGAATGCGCGAAGATCCTCTCGGATATCCGTGATCTGGCGGTCAGGTTTAAGATCCGCTCTTACGATGAGCGGACCCGTCAGGGACTTCTCCGGAGAGTCCTCCTGAGAAAGGGATGGACGACCGGTGAGATCATGGTCGTCCTCGTCTTAAGTTCCCCGGTTCTTCCCGGCAAGAAAGGCTTTATAAAATTACTTCTCGAGAAGCACCCGTCCGTCAAGACGGTCCTGATCAATATTAATACCAGATCTGATTCCATGATCCTCGGAGACAAGACGATCTGTGAATATGGAAAAGGATATATCTATGACGAGCTTCTCGGTGTCAGATTCAAGATCTCTCCCGAGTCCTTCTATCAGATCAATCATGACCAGACAGAAAAACTGTATTCTCTTGCGATCGAAGCGGCCGCTCTCAAGAGTGGAGAAAAACTCCTCGACGCCTACTGTGGAATAGGAACGATCGGCCTATGCGCGGCAGCTTCCGTGGAGGGAGTTCTTCTTACCGGTGTTGAACTGAATCGCGCTGCAGTATCTGATGCGCGTGACAACGCGAAGATCAATGTGGAGAAGAACAGTGCTTTTGCAAAAGCGAGATTTATCTCTGCGGACTGTACGAAGTATATGCTCGAAGCCTCCGCGAAAAATGAAAAGTATGACGTGGTATTTCTTGATCCACCGAGAGCCGGAACGACGCCGGAATTTATCGCCGCATGCGAAAAACTTGCTCCGAAGAGGATCGTTTATGTTTCCTGTGATCCGGCGACACTGGCGCGTGACCTCAAGTTATTTAAAAAGTGCGGGTATGATCCTCAATACGCTGTCCCGGTAGATATGTTTCCGTTCACGGAGCATGTAGAGACGGTCGTGCGGTTAGCCAAAATCAGCGTAGAAAAATAGTAAAGGAGATACGAAATGAGATTAGGAACATCCTCTCCATTAAAACATGAAACGGCGGAAGAATGGGCGAAGAACCAGTTGACGCTCGGCTGCCGTGCGGTGGTATTTCCGCTTTCCGCCGATGATCCGGAGGAGAAGATCCGGGAATACGAAGATGCGGCAAAAGCGCATGACCTTCTGATCGCGGAAGTCGGTATCTGGAGAAATGCCCTCGATATGGATCCGGAAACCCGGAAAAAGAACCGGGAATACTGTATCGCGCAGCTTCAGCTGGCAGACCGTCTCGGGGCAAGATGCGCCGTGAACGTGGCGGGTGCTTTTGGCGCGAGATGGGACGGACACTACAGAGAAAACTTCACCAAAGAAGCAAGACTGGAAACCGTAAAAATGGTGCAGGAGATCATCGACCGTGCAGAGGTGACGAATACATTTTTTACACTCGAGCCGATGCCGTGGATGATCCCGACCGGACCGGAAGACTATGTGCGGCTCATCGAAGAAGTGAACCGCGACCGCTTCGCCGTGCATATGGACATCATCAATATGGTCAACTCCCAGGAACGCTATTTCCAGCCGGAAGCATTTGTGGACAGATGCGTGGAACTCCTCGGAAACAGGATCCGGAGCTGCCATATCAAGGATGTGCATCTCAAGGAAGAATATACGCTCCAGCTGCAGGAGTGTGCGCCGGGACAGGGAGAGTTCCCTCTGCGCTACTATGCAGAGAAAATGCACGCGCTTGATCCGGATATGCCGGTCATTCTGGAGCACTTAAATACAGACCGGGAGTATATCTATTTCATGAATTATCTTAAGAAGATCATGGAAGGTCTGTACCAGGCTTAGATTTTTCGCGAAGGATATAAATAGGATACATCGGTGCCGTACCATAATGACTAGGAGGAAATTGGGGTTATGGTGAGACTGTTGGTCGTAGAAGATTCAACACAGCTTAGAGAACTCGTTGCCGCATATTTTGCCAAGGAAGGCACGTGGATCGTGGATACGGCAAAAGACGGCTTTCAGGGATTACAGCTCGTGGAGAAGAATGACTACGATATCGCTATCCTGGATATTATGCTGCCGGGACCTTCCGGTTTCGACATCTGTAAGATCCTGAGAAGAAAGAGCAACTGTCCCATCGTCTTCCTGACAGCATTGGGGACCGAGGACAACATCCTGAAGGGATATGGGATCGGCGCGGACGAATATATGGTCAAGCCTTTTTCACTCAAGGTGCTCTATGCGAAGTGCCTGGCACTTCTTGCCAGGTCCATGGACGGAACTAAGAAGGATCAGGTCCTGTCATGCGGGACGATCCGCATCTTTCCGTCCAGGATGCAGGTCCTGTGTGGAAATGATGAAGTCGAACTTGCCCCGAAAGAATACTTCCTCCTGAAGGTTCTTATGGAGAATCAGGGCCATGTCCTCGGAAGAGAGAAACTTCTGGATCTGGTGTGGGGCGCGGATTTTGAAGGATCAGACCGCGTCGTGGATAACCACATCAAGAAGTTAAGAAAAGCACTGGGACCTCATGGGAACTCCGTTAAGACCGTGATCGGCGGCGGCTACAAGATCGTACCGTAAGCGCCGGTGGTACTCAAAGGAGGGCTATATGGAAAACAAAACTATGGATCTAAAAAGGAAGAACGGATCCATCAAGAAAAGAAAGACCATAAGAAAACCGAAGTTTCTCCCGATCTTTTTGAAATGCACGGCGCTGTGCGTGGTGATCTCACTAGCTGCGGGGGGGATCTATCTCAAAAAAAGACTGGATGAAATTAATTCCGACGCGGAATTTATATACAGTAGTCAAACATTCCAGGTATCCGATGCTCCCGGGGGGGCCATGCGGAAGTATGGATAAACGGGAAAAAAACATATGAAACACCCCGCGGTCATTTTTCCGTGATCGGTGTTACTGATCCCGGAAGAATTCAAAATGAAGAAAGTAATACGGAGTACTATTTCCTTGAGGATGAATCATGGCTTTCACCGGTCACGGAGAAATATGATTTGTCTTTTCCGGAAGAAGTCACTGCTTCTTCAGATACTATATATAGGATCTTCCATGTGGAAGAGGATGGTCAAACGGATTATACCTATGATTTCGGGAGTGTCTTTATCAATAGAGAAACGCACAAGTTTATCCCGGAAATCGTTACCGTGTACAAAAGCAGCAGTTCTCTTATCAATGATGAGGTCGATGTTATAAACTGTACACTTGGACGCACCATTCCGGACGGGTTCGAACGGATCCCCGGGATCGAGTTTACAAGAATAATGACAGGAAGTGTTTCCAGGGAGGGAGCGGATACGGTGCTTCCGAACGTGGATAGGGCTCCTTCAAAAGATGGTTCTCCGGCGTATGAGTTCCGTTACTCGGACTATAGACCATTTAAACTTCTCGAGGTGCTTCCTTATACGACACCGATCGTACTGGTGGGATCTGCTATATTAGGCATTCTGCTCGGACTTGTGATCTCGGTGATCCTCTATCACAGAAGAAAAACGGTCTGGGAGATCTTCGACTACCGGAAAAAGACGACGGAAGCGATGGCGCACGATCTGAAGACGCCGCTGGCAGCAATCTCGGCATACGCGGAAAGTATGGAGGGAGCTACGGAAGAAGAGCAGAATTCCTATGCGGAAAAGATCCGGGAAAATGTATCGGAGATGAACCGGATGGTCGAGAGTATCCTTCAGTTTTCCAAGAGTGAAAAAGAAACACATGCTGCCGAAACAGTATATGTGGATATGGAAAAGATGGTCCGTGGATCTATTTCGAAATTTGAAAAACTTTTCGAGGTGAACGGGATCCGGACAAATGTCACTGTGGATACACCATGCGAGATGCTCACGGATGAAGTGATGCTCCGTCAGGCCGTGGAGAATATAGTAGGAAACAGTGCGAAATACGCATCAGAGGATTCTGAAGTGGAGATCCGGATCTCTTCGGATAAAGTGATTTTTAAGAATAAAACAGATGAAAAGATCGAGGATGCAGAGTCACTGAAAAAGCCTTTCGTAAAAGGCGAGAGCGCCAGAGGCGAAAACGGGACCGGGCTGGGACTATCGATCGCGGATAATAATCTTCGCGCCCTCGGATACGATCTGAAGCTAAGTTTTAACGACGGATGGTTCACGGCAGAGATACTTATCTCCCTATAAGTTGTCGGGGAATATGGTTGAGTTTCGACCTATCGGTCAACGCTCCTGAAATGGTATAGTGAAAAAGGAAACAATTCTTGATTAGATGGAGGTTTTTGACTATGCCGATGATGGAGCGCCCGGCCGTGGTGGAAGTAAACGGCGGTAAGTACTGGGAAAATGAATTTTCGGATTTTTACATGAAGGTCTTCGTACCGGATACGGATATCGACGGACAGACCAATAACTATACATTTCGAGCTCCGCTTCTTCTGGTATTTGAAGAAGAGAAGATGGACAGAGATGCGGAAGTTGAATTTGCAAAGAAGACCGGTCTTTCGAAGATCGCTTCCCGTGTGGATAGCACTGTGATCTTCGTCTATCCGAAGGCGGATGGCGGATGGGAAGGCGCAGATGAGAGTTTCTATGCATCGGTCATCGCCGAGATCAAGATGATCCCTGTGTATAAAGACGGCATCGTCGAGAACTTCAACTTCTTCACGCAGACCTTTGAAGGATTCTTCGCCAGAGGTGCGATCTTCCGTGCGGATATCTACAGCTTCGGAAAGTCCGCGGATTATGTTGCCAAGAATCTTCTTAAGACACTTCAGGGACAGTATCTCTGGGGCCCGGGTGAGATCACGCCGGCCATGTGCTCCATGGAGAATCTGAGTGTTGTTCCGGATGTGGAGAGAAAAGATATCGCGATCCTGTCTGTCGGAAACAGCGCGGAAGTGAACAGTGCTTTTGAAGGATGCGAAAATCTTCTGGTCAAGGAGACGGCCGAGTATATCAAGGACTTCGATTCGTTCGTATGGAAGTTTAAGATGTGGTGCGGAAAGATCGAATTCGAGCCGGATTTCCCCGCTCTGGGTATGACAGAAGATGTCGGATCGGTACTCGTAAAAACTTCTGAAGATAATGAATTCATCCCCGGAAAACCGGAGAATCACAAGGTCGGATATTTTGCCTACTACAATAACGGGATCTTCGATAACGGACCGGTCCCGCTGGTGTTCGGATGCCATGGCGGCGGTGACTCCTCCATGTATCTGACATTTGTCGCAGAGTGGTGGCGCATCGCACACAAGTACGGATTCCTCTTCGTATCGATCGAGAACCATCAGTTCGTCACGGCAACGGAAGCGATCGA
>ONFC01000111.1 GCA_900317035.1 uncultured Eubacteriales bacterium | reverse complement strand
GATAACGATACCGCTTACTCGATCAACGAGGTAGCGATCTACTGGAACTCTCCGTTCATCTATATCCTGGCAGCAAAAGCCGCGAAGTAATAATTCGTAAAAATTTTTGAATCCATACGGTGCTCCTCGTTTTCTTTATTGAGAACGGGGAGCACCGTTGCTATAATGAGGATATAGTATCAGAAGTCTTACCGATGATCGATGGTATCGATATGGGGGTAGAGGGTATGACTGAGAATATTGCACAACGGCGGCAGATCAGCTTGAGAAGGGTACTCGAACTGATCCTGGTCTGTATGATCGGTATCGCCGTAAATCTTTTACTGTCGTCCATGAGTACGAAGCTTCAGCTTCCGTTCTACCTGGACTCCGTCGGCACGATCTTCGCTGCGGCGGTAGGCGGCACGCTTCCCGGTGTCCTCGTCGGACTGGTTACCAATCTTCTAAAATCTATATCTGATCTGCCGTCGATCTACTACGGCACATTAAATGTCTTGATCGCTGTCGCCGTGGCGATTTTCACATGGGACCGCTCGAAGAAACGTATCCTTGTTCCGCTGATCATTACACTGGCATTTATCGGCGGTGTCCTCGGATCGATCCTGACGTGGTTCCTCTTCGGCTTTGCCGGTGAGGGCATAAGTGCCGATCTGGCCAAATGGATCTACGATCACCTCTTAAGCAGCCGTTTCCTGTCACAGGTGACAGCAGATTTCTGCATCGATCTCGGAGATAAAGCGATCTCCGTAGTGCTTGCCTTCCTCGGACTGCTGCTGGTCCCCAAAAGGATAATGTCAGATCTCCATATCCACGGCTGGCGCCAGAAACCGCTGAGCTTTCTGGAGCTGCGTGCGATCAATAAGACCTCGGTAAGGCAGATCTCGCTTCGGACGAAGCTGATCCTTCTGGTATCCGGTGCCGTAACTGTCATCGCAGTGGTATCGATCGCCATCGGCTACTACCTTTTCAGAGATACTACCGTCAAGGACCACACCGAGTTTGCAAGAGGTATTGTCAAATACCAGAAAGACTGCATCGACCCGGATCAGATAGAAGCCTATCTGGCGCAGGGCGAAAATGCACCGGGATATAAAGAGACACAGGAGCAACTCCGCCTGACCTTTATCAGCTCGGAGAATATCCGGTTCATGTATGTCTATCAGGTGAAAGAAGACGGATGTCATGTCGTCTTTGATATGGATACGGAAGACGTCAAGGCGGATAAGGTCGGATCCGTCATCCGGTATCCGGAGGATATAAAAAAGAATATCAGTGCTTTTCTAAAGGGAGAGGAAGTCGAACCGACGATCAGCAACGACAGCCGTTTCGGATGGGTGCTGTCGATCTATGAACCGATCTTTGCAAGTGACGGAAGGTGTGTCGCCTATTCCTGCGTGGATATCTCGATGAATCAGCTTTACGACCTGACGCATGCCTATCTTGCCAAGGAGATCTCGCTGTTCCTCGGTATCTTCATCATGGTGCTCTGCCTGGTCGTATGGCTCGCGGACTACCACATCATCTATCCGCTCAACTCGATGTCCCACGGGGCAAGTTCTTTTGTATATACATCGACGGACGAGAGAAACGCGAGCGTCGAGCGGCTCAAATCGCTCGATATCCGTACCGGCGACGAGATCGAAAACCTCTACACGGCATATACCCAGACAACGGAAGAGAGTATGCAGTATCTTTCGGACGTAAGAAAAAAGTCCAAACAGATCGAAAAGCTCCAGGGCGGACTTCTCATGGTCCTCGCGGATATCATCGAGAGCCGCGATAAATGTACCGGTGACCATATCCGCAAGACCGCGGAATACTCGAGAATCATTCTGAAAAAGCTCCGGGAGAAGGGCGAGTTCAAGGATATGCTGACTGATGAATATATCAACAACGTTGTCCGCGCGGCACCTCTGCACGATATCGGCAAGATCAACATCCCGGATGCGATCCTGAATAAGGATTCGCGCCTGACGGACGAGGAATACGAGATCATGAAGGGCCATGCGTATGCCGGATACGAGATCATCGAGAAGGCGATCGCGAACCTCGAGGACAGCGGCTATCTCGAGCAGGCCAAGCAGATGGCGCACTATCACCACGAGAAGTGGGACGGTTCCGGTTATCCGGATCATCTGACGGGTGAGAATATCCCGCTGTCGGCACGTGTCATGGCGGTCGCGGATGTCTTTGACGCGCTTCTGTCCAAGAGAAGCTACAAGGAACCGTTCACCTTTGAGAAGGCGAAATCGATCATCATCGAAGGTTCCGGCAAGCACTTCGATCCGAAGGTCGTGGAGGCCTTTGTCGAGGCGGAAGAGGAGATCCACGAAATCAGTAAGAAGTTCTATAAGTGATCTTACGTCTGCTATTTCGCGAAAAGCACTTCTTCAGGCGGCTTCGCGCTTGTGTTATTCTGTTGGAAGATTGGAAAAAGAGAAGGGAAACGGAAATTATGAAAAAGAAAGTGATGGCGCTCCTCATGGCGCTTGCGCTGACGGCGTCTCTGTGCGCCTGCAGCAAGGGAAAGACAAAAGAAACGGAAACGAAGAAGCCGAAGCAGACGACGGAAGAAACAGAGGATGATGAGACGGAGGACAGCTCCGATCCTTCTGATACGAGTGCGGATGCGACCTCGGATACTGCATCGGACGTGACCACAGGAACAACTTCAGCTGATGATTTCGACGGGCAGACCAGCGTGAATGCGGTCATCAAGGATCTCGAGAATCATGGCTTTACAGTAAAGAAAAACTCCACTAAAGTGTATGCGCAGAGCCTCGAAGGCTATCTGAAGGGCTTTGACGCGGAATCCTCCGACGGCTCCGAGCACTACTGCTACCGCGTGTATGACAGTAAGGCCAAGATCGATGAGCTTGATTTGCAGGGACTTCCTTTTGATACGAACGGACGGGTCCGCATCAATTTCGGAGATGTCATCTGGCACTACGCGGACGATAAGACTAACGGCGTATTCGAGTATATCGTCATGAACCCGAAGACATTCCAGGTCCTCTACTATAAGGGAACGACGGACAAGGGATCCCGCTCGAACTGCTATGCCTTTGAGGTGGGACTTATCCCGGAGAACGCAGTCACGGTTCCGTTTGAAGAAGATCCGGAGTATCCGGATGGCAAGGGTCTGACGCGTGTTCCGGAGGATGTCCCGCAGATTGGCCTTAAGAACGATAAGGCGGCCGCGATGCTGGACGATATCTATCGTGACGGCAATGTCGTGATCGCGCTTCCCGCCATGGGCATGGACATGCCGGGATTCACGACGAAGTCGAAAGGCTTCATGGTCTTAGGCGGCTCCGGTAAATACGCGAACGAGATGATCATCTACGAAGAGGCGAACACGCCGGATACGGACGGATCATTCCAGCAGATCAAGCAGGGCCTGATCGATGATGGTAAGGACTTCATCTTCGAGCAGAAGGGCACCTGTCAGGTCGCGATCAGGAAGGAGGGCGACTCGGCCTCTGCGGTCATCTTCGATCTGGAGACCGGCTATTATCTCGAGCTGATCGTCGCATCCGAAGAGCGGGTCCTGGAACTTGCGGAAGCCTTCGGGATCGATATCGGATAAGTGCTTTTCGAACTGGAAAAGCACTCTTCGAACTTGTTTATCCTTCGCGAATAAAGTTTGTGAAATGTGCCGAAGAACGCTCTCTTTGTAAAAGAGAGCGTTTTCAGTATAATGTGGGTGTGGCCGCCGGTGCCTCGTAAAAGAGGAGAATAGGGAATGCGGTGAAGATCCGCAGCAGCCCCCACTACTGTAACCCGGTACGAAGTCCGAAAAAGTCATTGGCTAGTGCTTTTGCCGAAAAACGTAAAAAACGGAAACGGCAGGAGTGGCTGAGAAGGCGATGGACGGAGGGGAAACGGGTAAGCCAGGAGACCTGCCGGCGAGTTTGATTGTTTTTAGTTCTTTTCGGGGATGGGAAAGGGACGGAAATGGAGTCTAACATGAAAAAAATTGCAAAGGCGCTCGCGCTTGCGCTGACGCTTGCTCTGTGCGTGTCTGTCATGGGCGGATGCAAGAAGAAGGCGGAGGACACAAGTGCGACAACTACAACGGAGGCAACAGAGTCTGCAACAGAATCTGCGACCGAGTCGGAATCCGAGTCTGCCACAGAATCCACCACGGAGTCTGAGACGGAAGCAACAACCTCCGAGCAGATTACGGACGGAGCGTATCCTGTTGAACTGACGGATATCTATGGCCAGAAGGCTGTCATCAAAGAAGAACCGAAGAAGGTCGTATCCTGCAGCCCGGCCTGCACAGAGATCATTTTCTCTCTCGGCCAGGAAAGTAAGCTCGTAGGACGCACCAATTACTGCAACTATCCGGAAGCAGCTGCTTCGATCGAGTCCATCGGTGATATCAATGCACCGGACGTTGAAAAGATCGTAAGCCTCAATCCGGACGTCGTCGTCGCTGACTCGATCTTCCCGAAGGAAGCATACGATAAGCTCACAGGTCTCGGCGTAACAGTCGTTATCCTCAACGAGGAAACCGCAGTAGATGGCGTTTACACCAAGATCTCTAACATGGGTAAGATCCTCGGCGCTACAGAGCAGGCAGATAAGGTCATCGCTGACATGAAGGCGAAGATCGAAGGCGTCAAGGAAGCACTGAAGGACGTAAAGAATCATCCGTCCGTTTACTATGTTGTCGGTTTCGGCGAGGGCGGTGACTGGACAGCTACCGGTGAGACCTTCATCAACAACATCATCGAGCTGGCAGGTGCTGAGAACGCAGCGAAGAGCGCGACCGGCTGGGCATATAATGCAGAGGATCTGGTTAAGCAGGATCCGAACATCATCATCATCCCGGCATGGGCAGACGGCACATTCCAGACCACTGCTCCGTACAAGGATCTGACCGCTGTCAAGGAAGGACACGTTATCGTTCTGGAGAGCACGGATATGCTGGACCGCCAGTGCGCAAGAAACGCAGATGCAGTAGAGATGCTCGCTAAGCTGATCTTCCCTGAATGCTTCGAAGAAGAAGGACAGAAGGCAGCGTAATCAGCGAATCACAAATAAAGGCAGTTTATGAAAAAAGAACCGCTGAAAAAAACGACTTTTACAATGACCGGAGGGGGCTTGCTGCTCCTTCTGGTCATTGTTGTCATCTGGGCAGCAGCGGTAGGATCAGTGTCCGTGCCGATCTCGCAGAGCGCGAAGATCGTGCTGGCGAAGCTCCCGTTCGTAAATAAGGACAAGCTCCTCGAGGGGATCCCGCGTGCCAATAAGCTGATCATCTGGGATATCCGCCTGCCGCGTGTGCTGCTGGCAGGCCTTGTCGGAGGAGGACTGGCATCCGCAGGTGTCGTGATGCAGGCTCTTTTCAGGAACCCTCTGGCCGATCCGCAGGTGCTGGGCATCTCATCCGGCGCAGCATTTGGCGCGGCGATCGCGATCGCCTTCGGTATCACATTCACGGTAATGGGCATCAGCAGTATCTGGATGTTCGCATTTATTGGCGCGATCCTTACGATGCTTCTGGTCTTCCGTGTGGCGAGGATCGCGACATCCCGGTCGATCACGGGGATCCTTCTTGCCGGTATCGCGTGCTCCTCGATGCTGACTGCTGCAATCACGCTTCTTATGATGTGGAACCGCCAGAAACTCGAGCAGATCTATCTGTGGATGCTCGGAAGCTTCTCGGCGGCGACCTGGGTCAAGGTAGGCTTTATGGCGATCGTTCTTGCGGGAGCGGTCATCTGCTTCGCATTCCTCGGAAGAGACCTGGACCTTCTTTCGTTCGGTGATCAGGAAGCCCAGAGTATGGGCGTCTCTGTAAAACGGACCAGAACGACCGCTGTGATCGCAACATCACTTCTGGTCGCGGCAAGTGTATCGGTCAGCGGTATCATCGGATTTGTCAGCCTGATCATCCCGCATATCATGCGGCTTCTGGTCGGACCGAAGAACCGGCGCCTGATCCCGCTGTCACTACTCGGCGGCGCGATCTTCATGATCCTCTGTGACATGGTCTCCAGAACGGCTGCGCCGCCGGCGGAGATCGCCGTAGGCGCGATCACACAGGTAACCGGTGCCCCGTTCTTCCTCTATCTTCTGTGGAAAGAAAGAAGAAAGGAGGAGCGCGAATGACAAGCGGAAACAAAAACTCCGGCATCGAAGTCCGGGATCTGTCCTATCAGCCCGGAAGTGCGAAACGTCCGATCCTCTCGGATGTCTCTTATTCCTTTGCCGAAGGACATATGACGGCGCTGCTGGGACCGAACGGTTCCGGAAAGACGACGCTGCTTCGCCATTTCCTGTCGCAGATCAAGTGTCCGGAAGGCGCTGTCCTGATCGATGGGAAGGACACGCTCGACTATGCACCGAAGGAGCGTAGCCGGAAGATCGCCTGGGTCCCGCAGAGCAGCAGCGGGGAGAGTGCTTTTACCGTAGAAGAGGTCGTCCTGATGGCCCGCTACCCGTTCAAAAACACCTGGGATGGCGACTCGGAAGAGGACATCAGGATCGCAAGAGATGCTATGCAGACCGTCGGCATTCTGGACTTGAAAAACAGAAACTTCACATCGCTTTCAGGAGGAGAGCGGCAGCGTGCCCTGATCGCACGGGCGCTGGCGCAGACGACACCATGGATCCTCCTGGATGAGCCGACATCGAACCTCGATATCAAGCATCAGATCGGGATCCTGGAGGTGCTGAAAAAACGCGTTCAGGAGGAAGAGCTCAGCGTCATCGTCGTCATGCACGACTTTAATATGGTGGAG
>ONFC01000230.1 GCA_900317035.1 uncultured Eubacteriales bacterium | reverse complement strand
TGCAGAAGCGGATCTTATCGCAAATTAGCAATTGAGGCAGTATGCAGACACGTATTCTGACAATCGAAGAGATAAGGGAAGTCTATGAGAAATATCTCTACTACGATTTTCCCGATGATGAGCGAAAACCACTCTCCCGGATCGAGCAGTCGATCCGGGAAGGGCGGTACCTGTGTACAGGTGCTTTTGCCGAAGACGGAGGATTCCTGGCCTATGCATTCTTCGTGTTCGAGAAAAATGTATGCCTTCTGGACTACTATGCGGTGGTGCCGGAGATGCGGGGAAAAGGGATCGGGTCTGAGTTCCTCCGAAGAGCGGTGGAGCAGTGCAGTTCCGATGTGACGATCATCGAGATCGAAGATCCGGAATCGGATGTTTCCGAGGAAGAAAAGAGGGCGCGCGAAAGGCGGCTGGACTTTTATCTTCAGGCCGGAGCAATCAACACAAAAGTGCATGTACTCGTTTTCGGAGTAGAGTACCTTCTTCTGGAATATCCGTTGAAGGGTGTCCATGACGAAGAAGAAATCGCGGAGGGCTATTGCTCGATCTATCGGGCGATCCTTCCGAAGAAAATGTATGAGCAGAATATATCTGTGAGGAGGAAATAAGAAATGGCAAAATTGTTTTTGTGTGGTGGCGGATTCGGAAAGCAGTTAGAGGATACCTATCCCGTTTTTAATGCGGTGATCGACCATACGAAGCCGCTTCTTTATATTCCGCTGGCGATGCCGGAAGAGACCTGGCGATGCCGGAAGAGACACATACTCTCGATGAATGCTATGGGTGGATCCAAAATGAATTAAAAGAAGGCGGCGTCGAAGTCCCTTCGGTAGAGATGGTCCGCTCCTATGAAGAGATCCTTACGAAGGAGTTCTCGGATTATTGCGCACTCTATATCGGCGGCGGAAATACATTCTCGCTTCTAAAAGGACTGAAGGACAGCGGTGCTTTTGCCAAGATCAAGGAATACCTTCAGGGAGATGGAGTCGTATTCGGAAGCTCGGCAGGAGAGATCATTTTCGGGAAAGACATCATGACGGCCATCACCGAAGATCCGAATGATGTCGGACTTCAGGATACAGAAGGGTTTGATGTGCTATCGGGGATCGCCCTGGATGCGCACTATACCAATGCGAAAACGGAAGAAGATCACGAGCGTGTCACTGCGTTTCTTACGAATTATTCGATTGAGAAAGGGAAAGTGATCGCGCTTCCGGAAGAAGACACGCTGTTCATTGACGGGGATGCGTTCCAGGTCATCGGATCCCGTCCGTACTATGTCTTTGAAAACGGCGTTCGGCTGGAGAAGAGGGCCGAACTTCGAAATGAACTTACGGATAATGAGTGGCATCTGGAATATATTGACCATGACCGGTGGATCGCCAGAGGCATCGTTTTCGATGAAGAAGGAAACTTCTATTTCATCCGCGCCGAACGCGATGACATGTTCGGTAAGGCGACAATGATCGAGACTCCCGGAGGCGGTGTGGAGAAAGGGGAGAACCTGAATATGGCGATCCGGCGTGAACTCAGCGAAGAACTGGGAGCGGAGGTTGACGTGATCTGTAGGCTCGGTGTGGTCAGCGATTACTATAACATCATCCACCGGCATAACATCAGCAACTATTTCCTTTGCAAAGTAAAGTCCTTCGGCGAGAAGCACTTAACGGAAGATGAGATCCATGATTTCCATCTTTCCACGCTGAAACTGACCTTTGATGAGGCGGTTGATGAGTACGAAAAACGCAGGGAAACACCTATCGGAAGACTGGTAGCGAACCGTGAGCTTCCGGTAGTTATGAGGGCGAAAAGAATCATCGACGAACTGGGGCTGCTCTCCTGATTTGGAATAGGAAAAGGATAGGTAAACAGAAATGAAGATGATACTGGAAACAGAAAGACTTTTTCTCCGGGAAATGACGATGGGCGACTTCGATTCGTTGTATGCAGTACTTGCTGATCCGGAGATCATGCAGCACTACCCCTATTCTTTCGATGAGGAGCGTGTACGATCCTGGATCGAGCGGAACATGAAACGCTATACGGATGATGGTTTCGGGCTTTGGGCGGTCTGCCTGAAGGATACGGGCGAGATGATCGGCGACTGCGGGCTTACCCTTCAAAATATCGACGGGCAGATGCTGCCGGAGATCGGATACCATATCCGGAAGGATCAGCAGAGAAAAGGATACGCGAAAGAAGCCGCGATGGCTGTACGTGACTGGGCGTTCGGGAACACGGAGTACCCGGCGCTCTATTCCTACTGCAAATATACGAATGTGGGTTCTTTTAAAACGGCGGAATCCATCGGCATGCATTTCGAAAAAGAGTATGAAGATGAAGCCAATAAGATCACGCACGTGTCCGTGATCAGAAGAGAGGATCTGGGCTGACGAATATGCCGCTTGGCGCAATGGGAGAGTGCTTTTCGAGACTCG
>ONFC01000105.1 GCA_900317035.1 uncultured Eubacteriales bacterium | reverse complement strand
CATTGTGTCATTCATTCTCATCGGGACATTGTTCGGGTTTGTTCAATATTCCTCGTTTGATAAGGTGAATTGCAAACTTCCGGAGAGCATCGACTGGATAAGGGTCAGCAATCATGAGTATCAGATCGCCGGAACGGATAATTATGATATAGATAGAAAATACAGAACCTCCGGAGACGTTACAATATCGGGGTTTTCATGTGATGGTACAGATATCCGGTTCTCGTTTGACTCGAAAACGGATTCGTCTATCGATCTTCCGCTTTTTCAGTATAATCATTTCCGGGCAGATCTTCTGGACAGCCGGGGAGAGAAGATCAAGGATATGAAGATCGAGCAGGGAAGAAACTGCCGTATCCGTGTGATGCTTTCGGAAAACACGAGCGGACAGGTCAAGGTGTCTTTCCACACCCCGATATACTGGGTATTCTCATATATAATCAGTGCGATTATGATCTGTTCGATTTATAGGCTCTCTTATGTGCATACATGATTTCATCGGCTTCCTGCATACAGGTGACGATGTGCGCGGTATCCCTGCCTTTTAGCTCGGATACGCCGATGCTGACATGGATCCTGAACGGCTTTTTACAGGCTTTTGTTATCTCGTCAAGCATACTGATCACATGGCTTGCGTACTGCTCCCCGCGGCCGGATCTATCCGAAACGAGTACCGCAGTGAATTCATCTCCGCCGAACCGGGCACAGAATTCATTATCACGCAGACACTTCTGAAGAGCATTCGAAATCTCACCTAAAGCGAAATCGCCCTCGGAATGTCCGTGGATATCGTTGATGGTCTTGAGATTATCCATATCGATGCTGGCAATGCTGATGACCTTTTCATCGGAAATACTGGAAAGAAGTTCCTGAAGACGAAGTTCAAAACCTCTTCTGTTATATATGCCGGTCAGTTCGTCCGTCTGTGCAAGTTTGTTGATCTCTGCAAATCCGCTGTATTTTTTCTGGAAATAGCAGTTCTCGATCGCTGAAGAAAGAGTACTGATATATGTATATGTCAGTGAATTTGGCCACTGGTCCGTTTCCGGATTTAACACAAGGTAACCGTAGTCTTTGTTTTTGCAAAATAGAGGAAAGATGATATATATCCCCGGAGCATCCGTGTCAAAGAACTCGGAAGGAAGAAGATCCGTACGTGTGAAAGTTTTGTTGATCGCTTCCGCCTGGCGCCGGTTTTCAGCATGCATGCGCTGAAGAAGGATCATGTTATCCGTGAAAGGCTTCTCCTGGATCTCGGAAGAAAAGCACGGATCGGACTCATCGCAGTAACAGATATATCCATCCTTACATCCAAGTGTATGGAAGTAATATGTAGCTACGGAAAGGGCGTTTTCGATGTCCAGTGTATTCTGGTAATCTGCAGTGATACGCCCGGATTCTCTAAGCAGGAATTCTTCCTCGGCAATGATCTGATACATCTGATCGACATCTCTGCTTATTACCTGTTTTCCGCATCCGCAGCTGGCACGGAAATTGATCTCATCCGATAATGTGATGTTTTTAGAAGGGTGATTGCCTGCCTTGATATCGTCGATCAGCTGGAAAGCAGCTTCCGCATATTTTTCCGGCTGAACGGTGACCGTGGTAAGAGAAGGAGTGGTATCTTCTCCTTCTTTGATGCCGTCAAATCCACAGACACATACATCTTCAGGGACCCGGATCCCCCGATTTTTGAGTTCGGAACAGATCGACAGGGCCATATAGTCATTCGCACAGATGATCGCCTGAGGATATGAAATACGTCCCTGCATGAAAAAGTCGATGGCCTTTGCACCGCGGTTACGCCAGTAATTGCCTTCAAATATCGTGTTGGGTCCGATGGCAAGGCCGCTTTCCCGCATGGCGGTTACAAATCCGGAAAGTCTGTCCGGAGAATCTTTATGAAGATATGGACCGGACATATAACAGATATCGGTAAAGTGATGCACGTCGATAAAATGACGTGTCATCTGATACATAGAGTTTTTATTCTCGATCGAGATCGTGTAGAAGTCCGGATGACCGGTCTGAAGACAAATTACCGGACAGGTGGCATTGGCGCGTGCAAGTTCATAGAATTCTTTATCCATCCCTTTGATGTCAAAAGAACCGGGAAGGGCAATGATCGCTTCGAAGTCCGAGTAATCCGGAATATGAAGAATGTTTTTCTTACCGATCTCAGCAAGAAGGTTTCGTCCATAGGGAGAAGTATATGAGCCGTAAGAGGCAAAGATAACAACATCCAGATCCCTAAGAGAGGCAAGGTCAATGATCGCTTTGCCGCACGAAGTCTGGAAAACCTGTGTTATCTCGCTCATGAATATGCCGATTCGTTTTCTTGCCACGGATATGTCCTCCCCCGAAATGTTTGCCCCGATGTCTATGAAGCGATTATATCACCTATTTTGCGTTGTTTCCAAATTAACAAAGTTTATTTAGGATTAAGGATAACTTGATTTAAAAGATCGTTTTTGAGAAAATGCGTTTAGGAGTTGGATTTCAGGTTTAGGGGGGATAAAGTTATGGCAAATTATTCCGGTTCATCACAGTTAAATGAGCGTCAGCTCGCGCTTGCAAGAGACCGCAAAGAATGGACGACGGCCTTGGGCAATAGACTGAATGTCCTTTTCGGCATTTCGATTTTGAATGTCATCATTCTGGTGATCACATTTATTGTTTCATTGAGTATCCAAAATGCTGATAGACTTTCCGAAGTTAGGGACGCAGTTAATGTATTGAAGGTCATCACGGTGATCGCGCTGGTTCTTGCTATCATTTATGGAATTACTATCTGTTCAATGGGAAAATATAATGATGATCTAAGTGCAGCAGGAGTACTCTATATCTTTAACCAGGTCTGTTCTGTTGCATCAAATCTTATGGGAAGAGGTTCCGGTGCAAGTTCATTATTCAATTTTATCTCTTTAGCATTATCCATTGCTTTTATTCTAAAGTTTTGTTCCGGTATGATCACCTGCTTCAGCACGATCGGCAGTGGCATGTCTCTTAACTGGGAATCTTTTAAAACGGTATTTCTTATCAGCGTGATCGGAATGCTTGCATCTGTTTTAATGGCAATTATGCCCGGCCTTTATGGATTGGCAGTTGTCGCTGTACTCGGTTTTTCAATCATGACTATTATTGTTGCTATCTGGCAGATCGTAATACTTCGTCAGTCTGCAACAGAAATGCTCGAATATACCTACGATCCGGAAACAGAAACAAGATCTGCTGCCGGTGCCTTTAGAAATATGAATATCAGTGCGGCAACAAGCCGCAGACCTGTTCCGGCGCCGAAAAAACCCTCGATGACTAGAGAAGAAGCCCAAAAGCGTGCGGAAGAGATGAGAAAGAGACGTGAAGCAAAGGCGCAGGGCATCGAGCTTCCCGAGTCTTCTGATGAGAAATCAGATGCACCGTCGGAAGATGCTGATAGTGAAGAATACAAGATCAAGATGCTGAAAGAGTATAAAGAATTACTCGATTCCGGCGTGCTTACCCAGGAAGAGTTCGATCAGAAAAAGAAAGAGATTCTTGGATAAGAAGAGTGCTTTTACCAAGACATATACGAAAAGGGTTCACTTTGGAAAAAGTGAACCCTTTCTATTTGATCAGATGGGAAAAGCACTATTCGTCCGAAGACAGCTGTCAGCTTAAGGAATCAAGTGCCTTTTTCACGGTCTCCGGAGCCGGAGCACCGACGATCGTACGCTTGTTAACGCATGTTTCCAGGGAGATCGCATCATAAACGTCTTCTTCGATCAGGTCGGAGAACTGCTTGAATTCTTCAAGAGAAAGCTTCTCGAGAGTCGTTCCATGTTCGATGCAGTAGTGGACGAGTTTGCCGGAGATCTCATGTGTGGATCTGAACGGGATGCCCTTTCTTACCAGATAGTCAGCGAGGTCAGTCGCATTCGTAAAGCCGCCGAGAGCCGCTGCTTCCATATTATCTTTTCTAAGCTTCATGGTCTTGATCATGCCGGTGAAGGGAACGAGAACACCCTTGATCGTATCAATCACATCAAAGAGTGCTTCCTGCACTTCCTGCATGTCTTTGTTGTAGGTGAGCGGCAGCCCCTTCATAGTTACGAGGAGGGAGATGAGGTCGCCATAGACACGGCCTGTCTTACCACGGGTGAGCTCGGCAACATCCGGGTTCTTTTTCTGAGGCATCATGGAAGAACCCGTTGAATAGGCATCATCGAGCTCGATGAACTTGAATTCCTGGGAAGAGTAGAGAATGATCTCCTCGGAAAGACGGGACAGGTGCATCATGAGAAGAGAGGCAAAGGAGGCAAGCTCGATAGCCCAGTCACGATCGGCAACACCATCCAGAGAATTCAGTGTAACACCGCTCATGCCCAGCTGATCGGCAACGAATTGTCTGTCGAGAGGATAGGTGGTTCCCGCAAGAGCCCCGGATCCTAAAGGAGAGATATTCGTTCTGGCGATGGCCTCGTCGAGACGGTCCATATCACGGCCGAACATCTGGATATACGCCATCAGATAGTGTGCAAACGTAATGGGCTGCGCGCGCTGAAGGTGTGTGTACCCGGGCATATATGTCTCGGTGTTGTCTTTAGCTATATCGATGAGCGTATCGCGGAGCTGTCCGAGAAGAGACTGGATCTCTTTGGCTTCATCGACCGCATAGAGACGCTGGTCGAGAGCGACCTGGTCGTTCCTGGATCGTCCGGTGTGAAGGCGCTTTCCGGCATCGCCGATACGGTTGGTGAGCTCTTCTTCGATGAACATATGGATATCTTCCGCATCGGAATCGAAGGTGAGCTTACCGGATTCGATATCGTCGAGGATAGAAAGAAGACCGCTCTTGATGGAGTCCGCGTCTTCCTGGGAGATGATGCCCTGTTTCGCGAGCATACTACTATGCGCGACGGAGCCTTCAATGTCCTGCTTATACATTCTGCAGTCAAACGGGAGAGACGAGTTAAAATCGTTGACCGCTTTATCGGTCGCCTTTTCAAATCTGCCTGCCCACATTTTCTTAGCCATAGGTAAATCCCTGCCTTTATGTCATGTTTTTCTGGATAATCATACCACAATTATGGCTGCCTTTGGTATCTATATAAGTAAATAGATGTGTATTGACAAAAAAGACTTGTGTTCTATAATTGATTTGCCTAAGGGGAAGCGGAATAACTGCTGATAGCAAGGTGATCATCTTACAAAGATTCTACTGTGCTTATGTGTGTTTCACGTCTTTTCGGGCGTGATTTTTTGTTTTTAGGGGAGTTGATACTATGGAAAACCGCGTGGCCGTGATCAGCGTGATCGTCGAAGAAGGCGGAGATACGAATGCTCTGAATGCCCTGCTTCATGAATATGGACAGTATATCGTCGGACGAATGGGGATCCCGTACAGAAACAGAAAGATCAACATCATCAGCGTCGTGATCGATGCGCCGCAGGATGATATTGCCACTCTTTCCGGGAAGATCGGAAGTCTCCCGAATATCAGCGTGAAAACCACATATTCCGCCATTAAGAATGAGAAAGAAGGATAAGAACATGTATAAGTATGACCCGAAGTCGCTGATTGCCGACGAGTTTATCAATGATGAAGAAATCAAGGAAACTCTGGCATATGCCGAAGCAAATAAGAATAATTTCGAACTGATCGATGCGATCCTTGAGAAGGCTCGCCCGGGTAATCTTCAGGCAGCGGAGCACGGAACGGCTCTGACCCACAGGGAGGCGTCTGTGCTGCTGGCCTGTGAAGATCCGGAACGCATCAAGAAGATGTTCGAGATCGCAGAAGAGATCAAGCAGGCATACTACGGAAACAGAATAGTGCTTTTCGCGCCGCTGTATCTCTCGAATTACTGCATCAATGGATGCCTGTACTGCCCGTATCATGCGAAGAATAAGACGATCCCGAGAAAGAAACTTACTCAGGAAGAGATCCGTCAGGAAGTTATCGCACTTCAGGATATGGGTCATAAGAGACTGGCGATCGAGGCAGGTGAGGATCCGAAGAACAATCCGATCGAGTATATCCTCGAGTGCATCAAGACGATCTACAGCGTTCACCATAAGAATGGTGATATCAGAAGAGTTAACGTAAATATCGCTGCGACAACAGTTGAGAACTACAGAAAACTGAAAGAGGCAGGTATCGGTACCTATATCCTCTTCCAGGAAACATACCACAAAGACAGCTACCTCAAGCTTCATCCGACAGGACCGAAGCACGACTATAACTACCACACCGAAGCTATGGACCGCGCCATGGAAGGCGGTATCGACGACGTCGGACTGGGAGTGCTTTTCGGACTGGAACTGTATAAATATGAATTTGCCGGACTCATCATGCATGCAGAGCACCTCGAAGCTGTGCATGGCGTAGGCCCGCATACCATCAGCGTACCGCGTGTAAAGCGCGCGGATGATATCGATCCGAACGAGTTTGACGGCGGTATCGACGATCAGACATTTGAGAAGATCATTGCCTGCATCCGCCTGGCGGTTCCTTACACAGGTATGATCATCTCCACCCGTGAGAGCCAGCAGGTACGTGAGAAGGCCCTGAAGATGGGTATCTCCCAGATCAGCGGTGCCAGCAGAACTTCTGTCGGCGGCTATACGGAAGAAGAGCGTCCGACAGATACCGAGCAGTTCGACGTTTCTGACCAGAGAACGCTGGATGAAGTCGTCAGATGGCTGATGGAGACCGACCATGTGCCGTCGTTCTGTACTGCTTGCTATAGAGAAGGCCGTACCGGTGACCGTTTCATGAGTCTCTGCAAGAGCGGCCAGATCCTGAACTGCTGCCATCCGAATGCGCTGATGACCTTGGCGGAATTCCTCGTCGATTATGCTTCCGAGGAAACAAAGAAGGTCGGCTGGGCACTTATCGAGAAGGAACTTCAGAAGATCCCGAAGGATAACGTCCGTGAGATCTGCGCAAAGCACATCGAGGAGATCAGAAATTCCAACAGCAGAGATTTCCGTTTCTGATACACTGCCGGTTTTTGAAACGTTACAATACGCTTCTTCAATGATACAATGATATTGATGTGGCATTGGGTTCATTGGGGGAGAAGATAATGGGTAAAAAGTTTCGCTACGATGCTTTTATCAGCTATCGTCATTGTTCTCCGGACAGTGAGATAGCAGAGCATCTTCAGAAAAAACTGGAGAGCTTCCGCCTGCCGAAAGATATAGCCGAGAAGACCCGGAAAACAAGACCTCTTCGTGTATTCCGCGATGAGACCGAGCTTTCCGTCGCAGATGATCTTTCGGAAGCGATCACGTCTGCCCTCTGGGATTCGAAATATCTGATCTGCGTATGTTCTCCGGAGTATCTGAAATCCGTCTGGTGTATGAAAGAAATCGAAGCTTTCCTTCGTTTCAATGACAGAAAGCATGTTCTTTTGGTATTGGCAGATGGTGAACCGGATACGGCATTTCCTGAAGTACTGCTTTATGAAGAAGTGTTCCAGATGGGTCCCGACGGGCACCCTCAAAAAACCAGACAGTACAAGGAGCCGCTGGCAGCCGACTGCAGGGGCGATTCCCTAAGAGACAGAAAAGCAAAGGTAGAGATTTCAGTTGTTCGACTTGTGGCGGTGATCAAGAATATCTCCTACGAAGAGCTTTCCCAAAGACATAGAAAAGAAGCATACAGCCGGGCAAGAAACCGCGTTCTGGCCGTTTTCGGAGTTCTTCTTGCGATCATTGCCGTCTGCGTATTCTTCATCATCCGTATCTCCGACCAGAAAGCGCAGATCTCCAGACAGCAGGAGGAACTCCAGGCCCATAAGGATGAGATCGAAGCGCAAAAGAATACCATACAGCAGAAGTATGAGGATTCGATCGCGGGCATCTCGGAAAACCTTCTTCGTGACGGTAAAAGAAAAGATGCCGTATATGCGGCAAGAAGCGTACTCCCGGATAATAA
>ONFC01000202.1 GCA_900317035.1 uncultured Eubacteriales bacterium | reverse complement strand
CCAGTTGATGAGGTTGGATCTATAGCGCTTGGTGGCATATTCGTTGGCGATGTTCGCCCAGCCGCCTAATACCTTCTGGCAGGAAGCTGCCTGCTCACGGGCAGAGCCGTCACCCGGCTTTACTGCGAAGATCGTGGAACCGAATTCTGTATTGGTGCGGTGTACATCCGGGAAGTCCTTTTTAATCGTCTGCATGACCTTGTGGATCTCCGGGAACAGATCGCAGAGCTTCTTATCTTCTTCTCTTGCCTTCTCTACCTTCTGGATCTCCTTGGCGCGTCCTACATACTCCGGATCCTTACGGCTCAGAGTAAACTCCGCCAGTCCGAGAGGATTGGATCTGTAGGAAGATGTCTCACCGGACGGAATCAGCTCGTCGGTCGTGGTGACCGGATCGTGGATCTCGGAAACGCAGCGCAGAACGAGGTTATCGGTAAGAGCGACCATGGCCGGCCAGTCCTTGATGTTCGGACCGAAGTGGATCGGATAATCCGGATCAGCAACGCCCTTAGAATCGAATACGCGGTTCGCGTAGATCTTCGAATCGAAGAAGTACTTGTACTTACCGAACTCACCGTCGAACTCGGTAGCTGCGGTCAGCTCGCCCTGGTTCGCAGCTGTTGCAGCGATGGAACGAGCATCCATAAGAGCAACAGAAGAGATCTGGCCGTTCTGGAGCTTGGATCCTTCACGGTTCGGGAAGTTTCTCGTACTGTGACGGATACTGAATGCATTGTTTGCAGGTGTGTCACCGGCACCGAAGCACGGTCCGCAGAATGCGGTCTTCATGATGGCGCCGGTCTCCATGATGGTTGCGGCGCAGCCGTTACGAACCAGTTCCATATACACAGGCATGGATGCCGGATATACGGAAAGTGTGAATTCATTAGATCCGATGTACTTGCCCTTCAGGATATCGGCTGCAGCGCAGATATTCTCGAATCCGCCGCCGGCGCATCCTGCGATAATTCCCTGATCGACCATGAACTTGCCGTTTCTGATCTTGTTTCTCAGGGAGAAATCGACCTTATCGCCGAGGGAGACCTTCGCGCGCTTCTCGACATCGTCGAGGATGTCGTCGAGGTTGGCCTTGAGGTCTTCGATCGTGTAGGTATTCGACGGATGGAACGGCATAGCGATCATCGGCTTGATCGTGGAAAGATCGATCTCGACGACACCGTCGTAGTAAGCGACTTCACCCGGATTGAGTTCTTTATAATCACCGGAACGTCCGTGAATATCGTAGAAAGACTTGACTTCATCGTCGGTCTGCCAGATGGAAGAAAGGCAGGTGGTCTCCGTGGTCATAACGTCAACGCCGATACGGAAGTCGGTAGACAGGCTCGCAACACCAGGACCAACGAACTCCATGACCTTATTCTTTACATAGCCGTTGGCAAATACTGCACCGATGATGGCCAGCGCTACGTCCTGCGGGCCAACACCCTTGACCGGTGCACCCTTGAGGTAAATAGCAACGACACCCGGCATGTTGATGTCGTATGTCTGGTTGAGGAGCTGCTTAACGAGCTCCGGTCCGCCCTCACCCATCGCCATGGTACCGAGTGCACCGTAACGTGTATGGGAGTCAGAACCGAGGATCATCTTTCCGCCGCCGGCGAGCATCTCACGGGCGAACTGGTGGATAACAGCCTGATGCGGCGGTACATATACGCCGCCGTATTTCTTTGCGCAGGAAAGACCGAACATGTGGTCATCTTCGTTGATCGTACCGCCAACCGCACAGAGCGAGTTATGGCAGTTCGTCAGAACATACGGAACCGGGAACTTGGTAAGTCCCGAAGCACGTGCGGTCTGGATGATACCGACGAATGTAATATCGTGGGAGGTAAGCTTGTCGAACTTGATCTTCAGCTTCTCCATATTATCGGATGTGTTATGGTCTCTTAAGATCCCATACGCAATGGTCGCCTTCTTCGCGTCCTCTTTGCTCACGTTCTTTCCGGTCTTACTGAGGATCGCAGAAGCCGCCTCCTGATTATCCGGAATAATTTCAGTTCCACGCAGAAGATATGCGCCGGAATCAAGTAATGAAATCATAGATCATCCTCCTAAAAACTATCTATCGCATAAGGGCAGGTGCTTTTACCATGGCAAAAGCACTTGTCCGCCACTTTCTCGAACACTCCTATTATAAGGAAATCACGGGAAGTTGCAAGCAACATCGGCACTCACTTGTGGTTTCTTTCTGACATTCTTGCCCTCTTCTTCCCGATTCAGATGCAAAAGCACCGCCCCACCATGCCTGTCCGCACGATGGGGCGGTATCTGTTTATTCGTCAAAACCGATCAGACGTCATCCGGCGGAAGATCTATGCTCGGGTCACTTTCAGTAATGATGTCCGCTTCCTCAAAAGCGATTATCTCAAGATCCAATTCTTCATACTTATCCATCCATCTTTCTCCTTCCTTAGCCGGTGATTGCCTTCGCCGCTTTAAAGTATTGATAGTACGCAGTCAATGCCAGTTTCTGATCGTTCGTAGTCGTACTCTTGTTGAGCATATTCTTCACGTAGAAGATCGCAGGCAGAGACACTGTCGCCGTTCCCTTATTCGTTGTGATCTCAAAGGTTCTCATCGTATCCAGAACGTGCGGGCCGATATTGTTTATGGCGAACTCATAATATGTTACCCCGCCAAAATCGACAGCCTTAGCATTTTTCGGCATTATGACCGAACTGTCTTCCGGCTTGACATAAAGTTT
>ONFC01000067.1 GCA_900317035.1 uncultured Eubacteriales bacterium | reverse complement strand
TAAGAAGGCGGATCTTCTGATTATTGGAGGAACCTCTCTGACTGTATATCCTGCCGCAACATTTGCCCAGTTCCTGAAGAGCGACCGTGTGGTCATTATCAATAAGAGCTCTACATATCTCGATCTGCAGGCGATGCTGACGATCCATGACAGTATCGGAACCGTATTAGATACAGTCATTTCCAAATATATCCCGAAGAAGAAGCCGGAGACGGTGAAAAAGGCTTCTGCAAAGAAGACAGCAGCAAAGAAGCCGGCAACAAAGAAGACAACAGCAAAGAATGCTGCTTCAAAAGCATCTTCGGCGGGAAAGACAGCGGCGGCCAAGAAGCCTGTAGCAGCGAAGAAGGCTCCTGCTGCGAAAAAACCTGCGGCTAAGAAGCCCGTGGCAAAAAAGGCAGGAACGAAAAAGAAAGACTGATCAATAAATGAGCGAAAGAACAGAGAAAAGAAATGCTGATCTGGATCAGAGAAGCTCGGAACTTGATCAGGAATTAAAAACGATCGAGGATAAAGCCGGACACCTTGCGAACCTTCGTGGTTTGTCTTTTGCTGGTGTACTGGTTTTTATTATTCTATTCTTTGCCAGAGACGAGAAGATTCCTTTTTCTATTTGTGCAGGCCTTTTGCTGATCGTTTTCATCGCATTTGTGATCCGTCATGGCCGGTTGAAAAATCAGGCGAAGCGCGTAGTAATGCTCCGTGAGATCCATGATCAGTATATAGCCAGAACGTTGCATGACTTTTCAAAACTTCCGGATGACGGTGCTGATCTTGCGATGGATAAACATCCCTTTTCCGGTGATCTTGATCTGTTCGGGAAAAAGTCCCTTTTTCAGCTGATCTCCGTTGCACATACCGGATACGGAAGAAGACAGCTGCAGAAATGGCTCCTTACAGCATCTTCCGATGCGATGGATATTACTGAGATCAAAGCCCGTCAAAAAGCGGTTGAAGAATTATCTGAACAGTTAACACTGTTGGAAGAACTTGAAGCATGTACGAAACTAAATGTGAAGAAAAAGGCTTCTCCGCAGGCACTTCTGGCCTTTATTGCTTCCGAGGTTGCTACTGCCGGAAAGACGATGCGTATCTTACGAATCGTAACCACGGTGCTTCTGTGGAGTACGTTTATCACTGCGCTATTCCTGAAAGGATATGTTTTCTTTGTTCCGCTCTTTTTCCTTGCGGTTCAGCTGTTCCTGATGGTGTTCAGCTATAAAGCAAATGATCTTACTTTCTCGCTGGTGGAGAAGTTTTATCCGGAGCTTCGTGCTTATTCCAATATTTTCACATCACTCGAAAATGTTGAGGTGAAAGCGGATTATCTAAAAGCGATTAAGAAAAGACTATATGGAGAGACAGAAAATGCCGGTGAGGAGCGCTCTGCGTCAAATCAGCTGTATGCCCTGTACAGGATCTGTCTTTTTATCCAGGCAAGGATGCAGCCGTTGCTGTATTTTATCCTGAATATAATAATGCCTTTTGATGAGATCCTTCTGTCGCTTCTTGAAAAATGGAGACAAAGATCAGGCAAAACGATCCCGGATAAGCTTATGGCGATCGGGGAGTGGGAAGCACTTATGAGTCTTGCTTCCGTGTCTACGATATATCCGGATGGTGCTTTTGCCGAGATCGAGGAATCGGATACTCCTTTCTTCGAGGCGAAGGGGATCGGCCATCCGCTGATTTCGGAAAAAACGCTGGTACGTAACGACTTTTCTCTCGAAAAAGGCTGCGCGATGATCACCGGATCTAATATGTCCGGTAAGACCACTCTTCTTCGTACTGTCGGTATAAATACAGTTCTGGCATTCTCCGGAGCGGTGTGCCCTGCGTCTTCTCTAAAACTATCGCTGATGAACATCGGTGCTTCTATGAGGATCGAAGATAATCTTGGCGAGGGTGTATCTACTTTCTATGCGGAGCTCGTGAAGATCGAACGTATCGTGAAGATCGCGGAAAGCGGAAGACCGCTTCTGTTCCTGATCGACGAGATATTCCGCGGTACAAACTCGAAAGACCGCACGGACGGAGCCTGGACGGTGTTGAAGAAACTTCATAAACCTTCTATTATCGGCATGATGTCTACCCATGACTATGAGCTCTGTAAGATGAACGGAAATGGTGAAGTGGATCTGGTATATTATCATTTTTCTGAATATTACGATGATGATGGCTTGCATTTTGATTATCTTTTGAAAAATGGCATGTCCACCGAGACAAATGCGAAATATCTAATGAAACTGGTCGGAATCACGGACTGATTTTATACTTCCCGTTGCTTGCAATTATGCAAGAAAATGGTACAATGGTTGCAAAATCGATTGGAACGAGGTATCTATATGGACTCCTATACGCAGAAGATGAACTTTTTTGGTAATACTGATCCGGAAGAATTGGTTACCAAGTATGGGTCGCCGCTTTTTGTATATAACGAAGACATCCTGAGAAGACAGATGCGGAGAGTTGCCGGCCTTCTGCCGAATCATCGCTTTACATCGAATTTCTCGATTAAAACGAATTCCAATCTTTCCATTTTGAAAATCGCGTATGAAGAGGGCCTGAATGCGGATGCGATGAGCCCGGGAGAGATCTATGCGCTGAAAAAAGCCGGATTCCCGAGCGAAAGAATATTCTATGTATCGAATAATGTCTCCGAAGACGAGATGCAGTATGCCATCGATGAGGGCGTTATCGTTAGTGTAGACAGCCTTTCCCAGCTCGAGATGTTCGGCCGCCTGAACCGTGGCGGAAAGCTTTCTGTACGAATTAATCCAGGTGTAGGTGCCGGTCACCATGATAAGGTCGTCACCGCCGGAAAAAAGACGAAGTTCGGTGTAGCTGCCCAGGATATCGAGAAGATCCGTGATGTGGCGGCGAAGTATGATCTCCATATCATCGGCCTGAATCAGCATATAGGCTCTCTCTTTATGGATTACAAGCCTTTCCTTGAGGCCTGCCGCAACTTCCTGCACTATGCGGAGGAGTTTGATGAGCTGGAATTCCTGGATTTCGGCGGCGGCTTCGGCACTCCGTACCATAAGCTTGCAGATGAGCAGGAATTCGATATTGAGACCTTTAAGAAGGAACTGGATGCACTTCTTACTGAATGGAAGAAGACAAGCGGCAGGGATGTACTCTTTAAGACTGAGCCCGGCCGGTATATCGTGGCAGAAGGCGGAGTTCTTCTCGGAAAAGTTCACTCGGTAAAAGAAAACTACGGCCATAAGTATGTCGGCACCGATATCGGCATGAATGTTCTGATGCGTCCGGAGCTTTATGATTCCTGGCATGACGTCGAGATCTATAGAGAAGGGAAACCGGTTACGGAAGGTGAACGTGAGGTCTATTCGGTGGTCGGAAATATCTGTGAAAGCGGAGATATCGTTGCCAAGGATCGTGAACTTCCTGTAACACATGAGCATGATGTGGTATGTATCCTTGATGCAGGCGCCTACGGCTTTTCGATGAGTTCGAACTATAATAACCGGCTTCGTCCTGCAGAGGTCCTGATCCACAGTGACGGTAGTGATTCGCTGATCCGAAGAAGAGAAACACTGGAAGATCTGATGCGCTGCTTTGATATCTGAGCCTGAGATTTCTTTAAAATATCACATCAAAATCCCTTGTGACATTGCTTTTATTATTTTATAATAAATAAAGGCAAACTGTCTGGGGGTGTATATGGCTGATTTTGCTGAGATCTTACAGGCGTATAGTTCACTTGCCGTGGACTATTCCGCATTCTTTGAATTGGGCGATCCGGGACTTCTGAATTCTCTGGTCGATTATATCGTTGAGCAACAGAAAACTGTCTTTGTAAGTAAATCCTTCAAAGCTTTACATGAGTGCGTCCAGCGTGCAAACAATCCGAATGAAAAAGCCATATACAGTGCGATGAAAAACGCGATGCGTTCTCTTGTCGAGGCGAAGTTGCTTCGCGTCAGCAGAAGTGCCTCCAGTGTAGATTTCTTCCTCGAGCACCTCGGAAACGAGGATGAATGTCTCTTTATCGGAAGAAACGGAAATGCTTTTTCCCGTTTTAGAAATATAAATGCACAGGGAAAATGTGCGGTATTTGTAGTCAATCGCGGACGTATCAAGTTCTATTCGTCCCCATCCGAGTGTCTATCTGCTGAAGAGGCATACACTGTAAATCCCATCTCCGGGAACAGTGATTTTATCGCAAGTGACAATTATTTCAGCGTAGGCGATATTCTTTGTACCGATGACGGGGAGGAGGTCACACTTACATCCCTGATCAGCACCGGTGCAGAAGGACTTGTATTCTGCACACAGCACGATGAATGGGTCGCAAAAGTGTATCACCGCGGAGGAATCACCCCACTCCGCTGGTATAAGCTGATGAAGATGCGTTCCCTCGAGCTGGAAACAGATAATATCTGCTGGCCGTGCCGTCTTCTTTTCTCGAGAAATCATATTCCTGTCGGATATATGATGCGTAAGGCATCCGGCACCACGATCAGCCGTGCGTTTGACGGCCCGGATGCGATGGAAAAGTATTTCCCCGCCTGGACCAGACTTCAGGTCGTTGAAGCAACGCTTTCTTTCCTGTATGTGATGGATTATCTGCATCTTCATGGCGTCCTGGTCGGCGATATTCAGTTGAAAAACGCGATGATCGAAAATGAGGATCATCTGTATCTGATCGATATGGACAGTGTCCAGTATCAGGATCTTCCGTGTCCTGTCGGAACGGAAGAGTTTACCAGACCTGAGCTGTGGGGCAAGTCCTTCGTCACGTTCCTCCGCCGTCCACAGGATGAGGATTATTCTATCGCGATCCTTGTATTCTCGATGCTTTTCTGCGGCCAGCACCCCTATGCCCAGCGTAACGGACTCGAGATGTTAAGAGATGAGATGGAAGCTCATTCCTTCCCGTATACTGTCGATGATTCCGAAAATGAAAGGATCCCGTACGGCGGATATGATAAGATCTGGGATGCTCTGACACCGACACTGAAAGATATGTTTGTCCGGGCCTTTTCAGATGGAGAACTCTTTGATTCTCTGGAATGGCTGTGTGCACTTCAGGAGTACCGTGATAAACTGGAGAATCATGAGTATGAGGATGAAGAAGTCTATCGCGTTTTCCCGTACTATGTGAAAGAAGTGGAAGCTCCTGTAAAGAGGACCGGGAAGTTGAGTGTCCGCGAAGCTGTTATGAATTCGAATATGAATTCTGAAGAAGCCCGTAATCAGTATGCGAGACAGATGCCATCCACACAGGCGGCTGCGAATGAACAGGCCAAAAAGAGAGCGGAGGCAAGTCATCCGTCGTTTAAGGGCTCCACACAGCCTCCGCCGGAAAGAGCGATCAAGCCGCCGACGAACCAGCCTTCACAGGCAAGTGCGCTGGTGAACCGTATGAACGCGATGGCAAATACAGATAAAAAACCGGCGCCGGAAAAGAAACCGGAAGAAGCTCCAAGAAAGTCCGGTTTAGGAAGATTCTTTGGAAATAGACATAAATGATCCTGTAAAGGTGATTTTTCGGAGGAAATAGTATGAGTAATGAAGTTGGTGGTTTTTCTAAATCGGATTTCGGAAGCAGCACGAGAAGAAGGCTGCCGATCTGTTTCTGTCTGGATATCAGCGGTTCGATGACCGGTTATCCGATAGCACAGCTGAATGATGGCCTTCAGAGTTTCTTTGCTTCGATCAGGGATAATGAGGAGACCAGATCGTCTGCAGATATTGCCATTATCACATTCGGCGGTTCGGTAGAAATCTTCCTTCCGTTCGGAAAAACCGGCAAAGACCAGTCGATCCCGCGTCTTCAGGCAACAACGAGCCTGACGCCGATCGGTGAAGGTATCCTTACGGCGCTCGAGCTTCTTAACGCGAGAAAAGAAGGCTATAAGGAGATGGGCATCAAGTACTATCAGCCGTGGCTGGTCGTAATTACCGATGGCGCTCCGCAGGGTCCGAACGCCGTGGAAAACATGGAAAAAGCAATCGAAGCAGTTCGTGAACTGGAAGATAACGATAAGCTCGTTGTCTTTAATATCGGAGTTGGCAGCAGCGCGGATTTCCCGATGCTTCAGCGTCTTTCCGGAAAGAGAGAGAAGCCGATCTCGATCAGCACGACACAGTTTGGAAAGCTCTTCGCATTCCTCGGATCGAGTAGTTCTTCCGTCGTATCGAACAGCATGAGCAATGATGCTCTTTATAATCTTAATACCGAACCGGAAGGAAATGCCATGGCTATGGATGACTTCTTCAAAGCAATTCAGGAGAATCAGTAACCGATGACAGATCCCGTACTCGTTAATGTCTCTCTTATAGGGAATAAGCATATTAATCGCGGAACACCATGTGAGGATGCGTCCTGCACGCTGTCACGAAATGGTGTCTCTGTTGTTTGTGTGTCTGATGGTGCCGGCGGATCAAAATATACGCATGCGCGTTTCGGCTCAAAATGTGCAGTTGACTGTATTGCAAACCTGCTTTGTGATCACTTTGATGCATTCTACTTTGAAAACAGGGAGAGCCTGTCGAGAAGCCTTCTGGTAACAGCCGTGCATTCGTCGATGGCAGATCTTCTGGTCGAGCATCAGCTGGATGGACTTGAAAGGCTTTCCTGCACGCTTCTTTTCGTCGCAGTCAAAGGAGATCTCGTCCTTGCCGGACATATCGGAGATGGACTGATCTGCCGAGTCTCTTCGCATGGAGTGTCTCCGCTGACTCTTCCATCCAATGGAGAAAATGCTTCTTCCACGTATTTTATTACGTTCCCGAATGCGCAGGAGTACCTGCGATTCATCCGTACGACAACGGACGAAACGCATGCTTTTGTTCTAATGTCTGATGGCGTCGAAGAAATGGTATATGATTCTTCATCGCAGCTTGTCCGCCCGGTCGTTGCCCGTCTTGCGGAGCTTGCTTCCAAGGGAAAAGAACAGGCGGAAGAGGAACTGGCGGCTACGATCAAGGAATTTGTCATCGGTGCCGGTCAGAATACCGACGATGCTTCGGTCGGCATTCTCTATCTTCCAGAGACAGATGCACCTGATTTCTCTTCTATGAAGGATGCGAAAGCTAAATTCCAGAGAAATCATGACGATACGATCCGTGCCGTACAGATGGAGTGGATCCCGAAGGTAAAGCATGCCCAGGAGATCCTGTCGGCATTAAGCAGCGGCAAACCGTTGCCGCCTGCAGGAGCAGCGCCTTCCGAGGACGAACCGGAAGAGAAGAAAGAGACAGCGGCTACGTCTACAGAGAATGTAGATAAGAGCGAAGAAAAGAACGAGGATAAGAAGCAGATCCCGGCAGCAAACGAGGGGAATGCTGGAGCGCCAAAAGAGCAGATTTCTTCGGAAGCAACATCGAAGATGGTTCCGCTGTGGGCGTTTCTGCTTATGACGGGTGCATTTTTAGTTGCGGTAATTCTGTTGATATTGAATTTGATCTGATTTGGGGGATGGATCATGAGCGAAGAAATAAGAGAGAAAAAGTATAAATTTGAATCAAAGATCAAACTGCCGGATATGCAGGAGATCCTTGATGCTGCATCGGACTTCACTCCGCCTTCTGAGAAAAAACTAGAAGTGGAGACAGTAGAGCAGGCGAAAGATAAAGAGAAGAAGAGCATCATGGAACTGGCTCATAAGCCGGTGCTTTCGCCTGAACAGGAAGAACTGCAGCGTCTGGGTATGGCGGTTGCCGATGAGGAGATCCGCCGCGCGAAAGAAAAAGAGCGCCAGCGTGCTGAAGAACTCCGCCGTCTGTGCCGTGAGCGTGAAGAGCTTGCAAAGAAGAAGGAAGAAGAAGATCAGAAGGCTGCTGCTGAAGAGATGAAGAAAGCGATCCAGGCCGCCAAGGAGAAGGCGCAGGCCAGAAAAGATGCTGCTTCGGCGGAAGAAGCGGAGAAAGAGGCTCAGAGACAGGCTTCACAGGAAGAAGAGCTTTCTATCGATGAGCAGATCGACCGTATGGCATATCCGGATAATGGATTTAAGATGCCGCCGATCGCTTCTTCTGAGCCCTCGGCCGTTAACGAGGAACCTGCGCAAGATAATAGCGGTAGTACTGAAGAGGAGACAATGGTGGATATTTCCGAGCTTGCCATTAATCCGTTTGAGGACAGGCCGACCATGAAGCGCATGAAAGAGAAGGAAAAGGAAGAGTTTAAAGAGACCATTCTCGAAAATGACTATAAAGAAGAGATGAATCTGCGTGAAGATACATCCGAGTCCGTGGATGATCTGCGTGAAGATACATCCGAGTCCGTGGATGAAGACTTCCTGGATTTCTGATTTTCCGGATTAATAAAGAGAGAAATATAATACGATAAGATACGCGCCCTCAATCATAATATGAATGAGGGTGAATCTTTCTGTGACCATCTGATTCGGCCATTGCCACTCTTTTCTGCAGTGATCATGTAACGGAGTTCTGATCTTACTCATGAACTTCTTTTTCGTCACGCGGCACACTGCCAGCTTAAAGAGTGAGGAACCGCCGTCAAGAACGAGCGGCAGGCAGATGATGATATATGAAAGAGGATTGCCTGTTGCCATTGCGAAGAACGCAAGGAAAACACCGATCGCCTGAGATCCGGAGTCACCCATGAGAAGAGTACTCGGATGGCAGTTGTACCAGAGATAAACGAGAAGAACGATACACAGATAGAGCATGACGTTGTTCATCATGGAGAACCGGTGTGTCATAATGCTCATGGCAAAGAATGTCACGGTGGAAACCATGGTAAGGTTGCCGCACAGGCCATCGACACCGTCGGATGCATTGGCAAAATTGATCGATACCCATACAAGAACGGATGCCAGGAAGATATAAAGCGGCTGCGGGATCTCGATTGTGGTCTTCAGAATGAAAACGTCGATCTCGAGAGGAAACAGGAAAGACGCCAGTGTACCGGAAGCAACGGCGATGAGAATGTCTGTCAGTCCTTTTTTCGTCGCAGACCATGGATTCTTGTCATCTAAGTAACCGCAAATCATCGCGGCCATTGCGCAGGCATAAAGAAGCGCGTACTGCCAGGTGACATGGGAAAAGAGGCCGACACCTACAAACATGCACGAGATGAAGATCACGCCGGCTGAGGTAGGCTTACCCTTGGCGGAGGCGCCATCAACGGCAAAAGCTCTTCCTCCGTCGGAAGGAAGCTTCTTATTCTGATGCCGGATCGAAAGAAATGTGAAGATCAGGGTAAAGAATGGCCCGATCAAATACATATATCTCGTATCAAATAAATAGGCAAACATAAAAAGCCCCCTGTTTCCATCATTTCAAATTAGAACCTATGATATCACAAATGGTGATTATATAGTATAATATACGGACGAATGTTATTGAAAAGAAAAGAATGAAGAAGGATAGGTGTTGAAATCATGGATTTTAGACAGGCCGTGGCAAAAAAAGTATCGGAATTGACGGAATTGGATCTGGAGAGCGTAAACCGCCTGATCGAGATCCCGCCGCAGGAAGATATGGGTGATTTTGCATTCCCGTGCTTCGCTCTTGCTAAAACGATGCGAAAAGCACCGAACATGATTGCATCTGATCTTGCTTCCAGTGATAAATTACAGGAATCCTGGCTTTCCAAAGTAGAGGCGAAGGGCCCGTATCTGAACTTTTTCGTGGATAGAGGTGCTTTTGCCAATGAGATTATCTCTGATGTTCTTTCGAAAGGCACCACATACGGCCAGTCGGAGGAAGGTTCCGGCAAGACCGTCATCGTCGAGTTCAGCTCGCCGAACATCGCAAAACCGTTCCATGTCGGTCATGCATTTACTACGATCCTCGGCCATTCCCTGTCCCGTATCTATGAAAAACTCGGCTATAAAGTCGTACGAATGAACCATCTTGGTGACTACGGAACCCAGTTCGGAAAGCTTATTACGGCATACCGTCTCTGGGGCGATGAATCGGCTCTTGAGAAAGATCCGATCACGGAGCTTCTCCGTATCTACGTGAAATTCCACGAAGAGGAGAAGAACGATCCGGAACTGACGACCTCGGCCAGAGAGAACTTTAAGAAACTTGAAGACGGCTGCGAAGAGGAAGTTGCGCTGTGGCAGAAGTTCCGTGATATGTCTCTCGTCGTTTTCGAGCAGCTCTATAAGAGAATGGGCGTAACTTTTGATAACTATAATGGTGAGTCTTACTATGCGAAGATGGCAGATCAGGTCGTCAGCATGCTCAAGGAGAAAAATCTCCTCGTAGAGAGTGAGGGCGCTCAGGTCGTGGATCTCGAAGAATACGGCGTTCCGCCCTGCATCATCTTAAAGAGTGACGGAACCACGATTTATGGAACCCGTGATATCGCGGCGATCCTGTATCGTGATGAGAAATACCACTTCGATAAGAATATCTATGTCGTCGGAATCCCGCAGGCACTGCACTTCAAACAGGTATTCTCCACGCTGAAAAAGGCAGGCTATGAGTGCGCGGATAAGTGCGAGCATGTCGGATTCGGTCTTGTAAAGTTCCAGAACATGAAGTTCTCTACCCGTGACGGAAATATCGTACTTCTCGAGGATCTCCTCAATGAGAGTGTTGCGAAGACATATGAACTCATCAAGGCGAATGCGGAGACCAGAAACTCCGATATGTCCGATGAGGAACTCCGCGAGATCGCCGAGAAGGTCGGTCTCGGTGCGGTCGTCTACACATATGTGAAGGCCGGAAGAGAAAGAGATATCGTGTTCTCCTGGGATACGATGCTCGATTTCGAGGGAGATACAGCACCATATCTTATCTATACATATGCACGTACACGTTCGATCCTGAGAAAAGCGAAAGAGCAGGGCTTCACACCGGCAGCATCCGGCAGTGATCTTCTGAATAAGCTCAGCGGTGATGAAGAATTTGCCTGCGTCAAAACGATTGCGGATCTTCCGGATGCCATTAAGAAGGCAGCGGCCAGCAATGAACCGTTCATGGTATCCAGAGCAGTGGCACAGATCGCCAGAAGCTTCAACCGTTTCTATAATAACTGCTCGATCCTGGGCGGTGACGATGCGGAATTAAAGACAGCAAGACTTTCTCTTTGTGAAGCTGTCTGCGATGCAATCGAAACAGGTACATATCTGCTCGGTATCTCTGTAGTTGAACAGATGTGATCCTGTCTTTTGTGAAATAGGAGTAATTAGTTATGTCGGATGAAAACATGAAAATGCCGAAGTTTTCGGAGATCGAGTATGTCCGTCCTTCGGTGGAGCAGTTCCGTGAGTGTGCGATGAGCACGAGATTAAAGCTGATGGCCGCCAGAGATCCTGAGGCAGCCGAGACAGCCATCATGGCATTTCAGCGCGAAATGAGTGCTTTTGACACGGCATACACGATCTGCATGATCCGTCATGACTTAGATACTGCCGATCAGTTCTGGAATGACGAGATGGATTTCTTTGATGAGAACTATCCGGTCATCTCCGATCTTTCCGCGACCGTCTATACGGCTCTTCTTCACTCGGAGATAAGGACCGAACTGGAAGAGAAATTCGGTGAGATGATCTTCCGGAAGACGCAGAACCAGCGCGAGATCGTAAACTCTGAAGTGCTCGAGGATCTTGCGGAGGAGAGTTCTCTGGAAAACGACTATAGCCAGATCCTTTCCGAAGCGGATATCGAATTTAACGGAGAACATCATACTATTTCCACGATGACACCATTCCTTGAGTCGACTGACCGAGAGGAAAGAAAAAAAGCGCATAAGGCGGTGTCCGATTATTATGCCGGCCAGAAGGCGAAGTTTGATGAGATCTATGACAATATGGTCCGTATCCGTACGCAGATCGCCAGGAAACTCGGCTTTAACGATTTTGTCGAGCTCGGCTATAAGCGTATGGAGAGATATGACTATGATCCTGCGAAGGTAAAAGAGTTCCGGGATAATGTCGTGAAGTACATCGTGCCGATCACTTCCGAGATCAGAAGGCTTCAGAAGAACCGCCTCGATCTGGATAAGCTTCTTTACTATGATCTGCCATGTCTCTTCGTACATGGGAACCCGACGCCTATCATCCCGAAGGAAGAGTATTTCGAGACGGGATCACAGATGTTCGCCAAGATGTTCGATAAGGAGCCTAGTTTCTTCCAGGTACTGGGAGAACATGACTTTATGGATCTTTTCTCCAGACCGAATAAGGCGACCGGCGGATACTGCGCGAGTCTTCTGGACTATGGTATCCCGTATATCCTGATGAATGCCAATCATACGGCAGATGACGTGGCGACGATGGTCCATGAGTCCGGACACGCTTATGCGGCGCTTCGAAGCATCGACTCCTCCCAGTTTATCGAGTGCCTGTCACCGACGCTGGAGGCATGTGAGATCCACTCAACCGCGATGGAATATATGACCTATCCCTATATGGAGATGTTTTTCGGAGATAATGCGGATGCTTATCGTCAGCAGCATATGACACTGGCGATCCTTTTCCTTCCGTATGGATGCCTCGTGGATGAGTACCAGCATGTGGTATATAGTAATCCGGATATGACACCGGAAGAGCGTCATGCCGCATGGAGAGAACTGGAGAAGAAGTATCAGCCGGATATCGATTATGACGGCGATGAGTGAATTGTGTTGCTTATTATTATGCTTGGCCTTGTTGCCGTTTCTTTGTTGTTTCCAGAAAGAACAGAAAGAAAGCTATGACGATCTATGAGCATCTTTGTGCGGCCGGCGGAACAAAAACACTTATTGATCTGGTGGAGTCCGCGGGACTGGAGTCTCCGTTCTCACTGGATGTTATGAAGAAGATCGCATATCAGGTGTGTGATTATCTCGACCTATGAAACTGCCGGAAGCTTTTATATCCAGAATGCATATGTACTTTGAAGAGAAAGGCCGACTTTCCGAGGAGGCCGATTTCTTTGCGTCTTATGAAAAAGCACCTGTCCACGGTATAAGGTGGAACCGCCTGAAGATATCTTCCGATTCCTATAACGATTATATGAAGGACATGGATCTTCAGGGAGATCGTGTCGCCTGGTGTGACGGGGGATTTTATACGCCGGATGTATCTCTGGGAAAAGATCCGTACTATCACGCCGGCGCGTATTACATTCAGGAACCTTCCGCAATGCTTCCTGCATCTGTACTCGGAACGAAGCCCGGAGAGTATATCCTCGATATGTGCGCTGCCCCGGGAGGTAAGGCGACACGTATTGCGGAAGACCTTAGGGGCGAGGGGCTCCTGATCGCTAATGAGATCAATGCCGAGCGTTCCCGTGCGCTTCTTCGTAATCTGGAGAGGTGCGGTGCGGATAATGTCGTGATCTTGAATGAAGATCCGGCACATATGGTAAAGACCTTCCGGTCTTTCTTTGACCGGATCATTATCGATGCTCCGTGTTCCGGAGAGGGTATGTTCCGGAGAGACCCGTTCGCACCGAAAAGCTGGGAGAAGTTCGGTCCTTCCAGCTGTGTACCGATCCAGAGCAATATTCTGGAGTATGCGCATGAGATGCTTAAGCCCGGAGGATGTATCGTTTATTCGACCTGTACTTTCGGAGAGGCGGAAAACGAGGATCGTATCCATACATTTCTCTCAAATCATTCCGAATATGAGATCATACCTCACAGGGATCTTCCCGGCGTGACGCATGATGACGAAGGTATGATGCGTATCTGGCCGCATAAGACAGAGGGAGAAGGACATTTCTGTGTACATCTTCTGAAGAGGTCTTCGGAGGAAAGCTCATCGGACGATCCGAGAAAGACCACGAAGAATCCGGGATCTTCCCAGTTCGTCTTCGTCAAGGCGAGAGAATGCTTCGAAGACTTCATGAAAGGCCTTCTTACGGAGGAAGCGGCTTCATCCTATATGGAACGGATCCGCACGGACTTTATTCTTCATAAGGATAAAGTACATATGCTCCCGCTGTCGGAAAAGCTCTTTTCCGGTCTGAAAGTCGTAAAGATGGGTGATTTTCCAGGAGAAATAAAAGAGACAGCAAAAGGACGCACCTTTATCCCGTCGCAGGCGCTGGCGCTGGAGCTTCCGGTGGAGAGTATCCGCCCATCGAGGTTCTTCTCGCTCAAGAGATCGGATGAAAGACTTCTCCGGTATCTGCGTTGCGAGACGATCATGCTCGAAGATCAGGAAACGGAGATGCTCGATCAGGGAGAATATGTCGTTGTCGCTGTCGAGGGTCTGCCTCTCGGATTTGCGAAAGTCACCGGAGGAGTACTGAAGAATCTATATCCGAAAGCATGGAGATTAATGTAATAAGGAGTGAATATATATGGAACGTTTTCTGGTAGCAAGTAAGAATAAGGATACGATCCATGAGATCAAGGAGATCCTCGACGGATTCCCTTTTGAAATCGTCGGCATGGAGAGCATCGGCATGGATGCGGATTCTTTTGAAGGAAATGCCCTGATCAAGGCAAGCACGATCCAGAAGCAGGTCGGAGGCTATGTCATGGCAGATGATTCCGGTCTCTGCATCGATGCGCTCGATGGCGCTCCGGGTATCTATTCCTCCCGTTTCTGCGGGGAAGACTCCACGTATCAGGAGAAGTTCGAGAAGATCTGGGAGATGCTGAAAGACGTTCCGAAAGAGAAGTGGACCGCGCACTTTGTCTGTGCGATCGCTGTCGTCCGTCCGGATGGATCCCATTTCGTCGTTAAAGAGCAGTGCGATGGTGTTCTCCTGGATGCTCCGAGAGGTGAGAACGGTTTCGGTTATGATCCGATCTTCTTTGTACCCGAGATCGGGAAGACGACGGCCGAGATCTCCGATGAGGAGAAGAACGCGATCAGCCATCGCGGAAAGGCGCTTCGCTCGATGCTTGCCATTTTAAAAGAGTCGTGATATACTTTCTGTCATGCACAAGTGTTCACGTGCTGTGGACACTTTCTTGCAAATAATCTACTCCGATAAGAGGACGGATATGTCTGAAAGTAACGATTATTTACTGGTAAAAGCAGACGTTTTGCCTGAAGTATTTGTAAAGGTAATGGAAGCGAAGAGACTTCTGAATTCCGGTAAGGCTGTTTCGGTCAACGAAGCGGTCAAAATGGTAAGCCTTTCCAGATCTGCATACTACAAATACAAGGATGCAGTCATGCCGTTTTATGAGACTTCCCAGGGAAAGATCGTGACACTTATCGTCGCTGTCGAGAATTTCCCGGGTATCCTTGCCGGTATTATCCAGTGCATCGCTTTTGCCAAGGGAAATATCCTTACGATCAATCAGAATATTCCGATCAATGGACTTGCGGATGTTTCCGTTTCCATGGAGACAGACCGCATGACGTGTTCCATCGATACTCTTATTAATGAAGTGGAAAAAATACCGGGAGTTCGATCCTGCAGAATCATGGCCAGGGAGTGATATACATGAAAAGCATTGCTATTTTAGGTTTTGGTGTCGTCGGATGCGGCGTCGCTGAAGTAATTGAAATGAATAAGGAAAGGATCGCCAGCCGTCTCGGGGAAGAACTGAGAGTAAAGAAGATCCTCGATATCCGTGAGTTTCCGGATAGTCCTTTTGCATCGCTGGTAACAAATAAAAAAGAAGAAGTCTTCGATGATCCGGAGATCACAGTCGTAGTAGAGACAATCGGTGGCGCAAGGATCGCGTATGAATATACCAAGATGGCTCTTTCTTCCGGAAAGACGGTAGTAACATCTAATAAAGAACTCGTATCCACACATGGTGTCGAGCTGATGCAGCTGGCCCATGCGAACCACTGTAACTATATCTTCGAGGCAGCTGTCGGCGGCGGTATCCCGATCATCCGTCCGATGCACAGATGTCTGGCAGGAAATAAGGTCGAGCGTATCGCCGGTATCGTAAACGGTACTACGAACTATATCCTTTCCCAGATGGCGGAAAACGGCTCTGATTTCGATGCTGCACTGAAAGAAGCGCAGTCGATGGGCTATGCGGAGCAGAATCCGTCTGCCGATGTTGATGGTATCGACGCACAGAGAAAGATCGCGATCTTAAGTACGATTGCTCTTGACGGTGCGTATGTCGATCCGACCAAGCTCTTTACTGTCGGTATCACGGCAATCACCACAAAGGATATGGAATATGCGAAGGAAATGAATGCCTCGATCAAGCTTCTCGCTATTTTTGAAAACGGCGAGAACGGCGCTTTTGCCTATGTGGCGCCGCATCTTGTTTCGAAGAGCCATCCGCTTGCCTGTGCGAACGATGTCTTTAATGCCATTATGGTTACCGGTAATGCGGTAGGCGATGTCATGTTCTACGGACAGGGTGCCGGAAAACTCGCAACAGCATCTGCCGTTGTCGGGGATGTGATGGATGCGATCGAGCATCAGTCCAGAAATGCGCATGTGGCCCCTTGGTACGAATCTGAGACTCCTGTACTTGTTCCGATCGAAGAACATAGAGTTTCCGTACTTCTTCGTCTCCCGGATTCTGTTTCCGATGAGCAGATCGAAGAAGCATTCCCGGAGATCTCCTGCCAGCCCTGCGTCTATGAGGCAGAGGGTGAGAAGGCCGTGATCCTCGGGAAAGACGGAGATCTCAATGAGGCGAAACTGGCGATCGGACTTCAGAGCTTCGATAATGTGCTTAGCGTGATCCGCATTTTCTGATTCATTGTGACGATTCGTTTAGATATTCCGTCAATCTTAATGATAGAATAATTAACTGTTGATAGATCATTTTTGCTTTCCAAGGAGGAGAAGAGTATGGACATGAATGATGCAATTGCGCAGTATCCGGCGATAGCGGCAAAAGTTGCGCAGATAGGTAAGATCAAGCAGGGTCATCTGAATAAGAAGGCGTATGCGAGATCGATCGAAGAGTGGAACAGTTTTATGCCGGAAGAACTGGCAAAGCTGAATCAGGAGTTCGAGTCCGCTGAGATCGTGATGAAAAGGGCGGTATTTACTCCGACAGCTGTCTGCTATTTAAGTGAAGGATGCTTCCACTGCATTCCGGCAAGAGATATTATCTGGGTATATGCATATGTAATCAAGGAGAGCATGAATCTCATTCCGACCGGAAAAGAGCATCAGGTACGTATCATTGACAGATCCGGTGAGATGCATATCGTCTGCACATCTCGTACGGGTCCTTTTACAAAGAAGACACCGGCTACGGATGCTATCGGTAATCTGAAGGTGATGCTTGATCCTTCTCGTCCGGGTATCCTTTACGGTTATTCTAAGGAGCTCGAGCAGTTCGTATTCGGCAATCTTCCTGCAGCTTGCGCGAAGGTCGATGAGGACTCCCAGCCTAAGTAATTGATAAACTTATAACATGAAAAAGGACCGGCTCGATAATGAACCGGTCCTTTTCGTTTATCTTGATTTATGATCAGATCTGATTGGCACCGTACTCTGCGTACAGGGTCGTCATCTTGTTCATCAGTTTGTTCATCTCCTGCTGGAGCTTGCTTAATTCCTTCAGGTTCTTCGCATCGATGGACAGGCGGATCTCCTTGAAGATGGAGACATACTCGGAGCTGTCTTTCGCAAGACGGTTGCGGATATCGTCGATCTCCTTCCAAAGAGCAGCATCATAGCTGTTGGACGGATCATGGAACGGAACGACGTTTCTGATCTGCGACAGGTTCGTCGGGATGATACGCTCGGAAAGCTCCATCTGCCAGCGGTCAAGCATCGCATGTGCATACGAGGAGATCAGCTGATCACTGAAGACATCGCCTGCGCAGAGGATCGGAAGCATGTCATCTGCATGGAGCAGACGGCGCAGGGAATCATATACTGTCGCCGGCGGGATACCAAAGAGACGGTCACGTTCTTCGGTGGTGTAGTTTGTAAAAATATCTTCCTCACAGCGGTAAACTCTGTCTTTTTCCAGATAATCCGCTTCTTCGCCGTATCCCTTGCAGAACTCTTTTTCGAGTTCGGAAGTGGAATGACCGGAAGTGACGGCATATTCGATACCGTCGAGCATGCACTGGTATGCAGCAGACAGGCAGAGATATGTATTCGTGTGCGGGTTAGGGGAGCGGATCTCAAAACGCGTCTGAACGGCACTGTCGGAATTTCTGATCAGACCGAGGAGTACAGAGCGGTTACGGGACGGAGTATTGATATCCTGTCCGAGGGATGCGACCGCATGGGTCGGTGCCTCGTAACCCGGCTGCAGACGAAGGAAAGCGTCTGTGGTTACCGAGATGAAAGGATTGATCAGTTCGTAGTGCTTCATGAAGCCCATAAGAGCACCCCAGCCGATCGTGCCGAGGAAGTCCTTCTTCATGTCCTTCGGACTAAAGAGGTTGACCTTGTGTCCGTCCTTAAGGAAAGCAACAGCATTGACATGCGTGTGCTCACCGGAGCCGGCAACACCCGGAAGAGGCTTCGCGCAGAAGCTGACTTCCAGACCGTGCATACGGAAGATCTCTTTGATGAAGATACGGGCGAGGAGCTCATAGTCCGCAGCCTGGAGAGCATTGGAGTAATGCCAGTCGATCTCGAGCTGCTCCATGATGTTGTGAAAATCACCTGCATCGGAAAGGTGTGCTTTTACACCGCCGACTTCTTTGTGACCCATCTCCGGCTCAAATCCGTAAAGCTGCAGGAGCATGACGGACTGCTCGAGGGCGGTACGTACGACACCCTTCGTTCTCTTCCAGTACTGTTCTTTCAGGCTCTGGGAAGTGGAGAGAACTCTTGTGTTGATCTTTTCTTCCGGAGAACTTACCCAGAACTCGAGTTCTGTAGCTGTGGTGAGTTCGACGCGGTCAAGTTCATCAATAGTGAATCCCAGCTCTTCCGGAAGTGCGGGATTTTCTCTTAAGTAGCGCTCCAGCTCGGATGCGAATCTGTCCGCGCAGCGCTTCAAGATCGAACGGGAACATACTTTATCGCCGTTGTGGATCAGGAAAGAAGGGATTCGGAGCGTTCCGATCGGAAGTCCGTTCTCCGGATCAGGATGTTCATAGTTATAGTCTATGAACCACATGACATTCAAGTCCGGTTCAAAGTCGACGCGGCCGTCATTTAATGTGGCGATACCGGGGAGTTCAACGGAGGAACCATCGGTCTGTACTACGCATCCGCTTAAGTATCCCTGCAGGTTATCGATAAAGTTGCTGATCGGGATCTTTTCGTCGGTGTCATTACCTGCAAGGTCGATGCCTACAAAGGATACGAACTTGATTTCAGGGTGCTCGCCGAGGGTGCGCTCGAGGTCTGCCGTATTATGTGTTTCAGGCGGCAGCAGGTACAGAAGATTCGGATAGATTCGAAAGTTCATCATGGTGGTTGCCCCTTCCATTTATAAAATCAGCGTTATTATACCATTAAATTCTTTTTCGACCGCACATCCGTTATAGAGAATTTACACGAAATTCTGTAGCACAAATACATAGATAATAATATAATTAACATAATAGTTCATAAATACTGCGAGGCAGAGACGTCGAGGGCATGCTAGGATGTTTCCGTTCTGCTGCCCGTATGGTGTAGGAGGTCATTTATGAGAGTTTGTGATTGTGCAGATCTTCTTAATGCTAAGATCCTGGTAAAGACAGACAGTTTCGAGGAAGACCTGAAGATTGCCTGTGGTTCGGACCTGATGAGTGATGTTATGGCTTTCTCAAGTGATGACAGTCAGATCATGATCACCGGTCTTGTGAATCCGCAGACGATCCGTACCGCCGAGATGCTCGATGTAAAGGTGATCATCTTCGTGCGCGGCAAGGTCCCGGATGAGACGATGCAGGAATTGGCGGCGGAAAAGGGTATCGGACTGATGACATCCCCGTTATCTATGTTTACATGCTGCGGACTTCTCTACGAGGCAGGTCTTCGTGGAAAGGAGGCTGCCGTATAGAACCGTTAGTACGCCAATATGAGATAAGAGCCAACGATTTTACGCATGCCGGAGAGGCCAGCAGCTCGATGAAAAAATCTCTTTCGAGACTGGGTGTTAGGGCTGAGGATATCAAGCGAGCTTCTATCGCCATGTATGAGGCGGAGATCAATGCCGTTATCCATGGTCATGGCGGGATGGCAGAGGTCACCGTTCATCCGGACAAAGTCGTAATCGTGATCGAAGACCATGGCCCCGGTATTCCTGATATTGATCAGGCGATGGTGGCCGGCTGGTCCACCGCTCCGGATCTCGCTCGAGAGATGGGATTTGGTGCCGGTATGGGTCTTCCGAATATTAAGAAGAACTGTGATGACCTGAATATTAAGACAAAAGTCGGCGAAGGCACCTGCGTGACGATGGTCATCAATTTTACGTGATAGCAGGAAGGCATACATTGTCTTCCTGAGAATAACGGAGAAATAACCGTGAAGAAATTACACAGTGTTTCATTGATAGGGGATCTGTGTGTCGGATGTACTACCTGCAGTAAAGGCTGTCCGACGCAGGCGATCCGTGTGCGCGGCGGAAAGGCGACGATCTACGATATCCGCTGTATCGACTGCGCGCAGTGTATCCGTATATGCCCTTACCATGCAAAGATCGCCGTGACGGACACGCTTGAGGAGCGTCTGGCTGCTGCCAGCGGAAAAGTCAAGGTGGCGATCGTAAGCCCTGCGATCTTCTCGCAGTTTGAAAACAGCGCATCCAGGATCGATGTTATGAAGTGTGTCCGCCAGATGGGATTTGACTATGTATTTGATGAATCCATCGGGTATTCCGGATATGTATCTGCCGCCAGACAGATGCTTGTGGAGAAACAGGCGGCAGCGGAGGATATGTCGGAAGATGAGAAGAGTGAGGTCTTCCCGATGATCTCCACGACTTGTCCTGTAGTGGTACGTCTGATTCAGATGAAGTACCGTGCCCTGATCTCGCATCTGGTCACCCTGGATTCTCCTTTAGAACTGACCGCACAGTATGCGATCGATTATCTGTGCCAGAAACTGCAGATCAAGAAGTCCCTGATCTATATCTGTTATATCTCGCCATGTCCGGCAAGAGTTACCTCGGTCATCAATCCCCTGTGGAAGAAGAAGTCCCTGATCTCGACCTGTGTCGGTACGCATGATGTATATCCGCAGCTCCGGTCACTTCTGAATAAGATCGAGCACCATGATACGCTTACTCACGAAGAGGAGAGAGCGATCCGGATCTCTGAGCCGGAAGGCCTGCAGTGCGCGGCGATCGGCGGAGAATCCACCGGTATGAAGATCGATAATTATCTGTCTGTCGATGGTATTGAGAATGTAATCGATATTCTCGAAGAGATCGACCGCGATAATATCAAGAAGATCGCATATGTCGAGGCGACATGCTGCTTCGGCGGATGCATCGGAGGACCTCTTACGGTCATGAACCGGTTTGCTGCCGTAGCGAAGCTTCGTGAACATGTCCATGATTATTACCTGGAAAAGCAGCTGTTCCCGCAGCTGATCGTCCGTGAAGAGGATATTATCCCGCAGGTTTGGGAGCTTCCGCTTCCGGAGAACCATGCGATGCGTCTGTCGGAGAATATCGGCGAGGCGATGACGAAGTATGAACAGATCGATGAGATCTTAGCGACACTTCCGCAGCTGGACTGCGGCGCCTGCGGTGCACCGTCGTGTGCGGCTATGGCGGAGGATATCGTCCAGGGAAGAGCTAGTATCAATAACTGTATCATCCGCCAGAAGAGAATGAAAAAGGAGTGATCCGGTAGTTTATCCGGAAAAATGATTCTTATGAGAACTGTATCTGAAATTATCCAAGCCATGAATCTTAAGGTCCTAACAGAGGTCTTCCGCCCGGAAGCCGAAGTGAAAAAGGGTTATGCCGGGGATATGCTCAGCCATGTTATGGCGCATCTTCAGAGCGATGAGTGCTGGTTTACGATCCTTAACAGTATGAATGTTATTGCGGTGGCATCTCTGAATGAGTGCCCGCTTGTGGTTCTGACGGAAGATGTCGTTCTGCAGGAAGCTGTCCTGGAGAAGGCAAAGGCTGAGGAGATCTGTGTCTGCACGACAGAGATGGATACATATACTGCCTGCGCTGTCTTAAACGGGATCTTCGAAACAGAGGAGGTCTGATTTTCCGGAAAATGGCCATTTTTGTATGTGATCTTCATATGCATTCTGCCGTTTCCCCATGCGCCGAGAACGATATGACGCCGGGGAATATGGTTTCTATGGCCCTTTTGAACGGACTGGATGTCATCGCGATCACGGACCACTGCTCGGCCAGAAACTGCGAAGCGGCGATGAAGTGTGCCGAATTTCTGAAAAATGAGCATGGAAAAGCACCTCTTGTGATACCCGGCATGGAAGTGGAGGTTGCCGAAGGCTTCCACGTTCTCTGCCTTTTCCCGGATCTTCCCACGGCGCAGGAGTTTGAAACGTATTGGACGGAACACCGCCCGAAGATCAAGAACAGGGTCGAGATCTTTGGTAACCAGTATGTGATGAACGATGATGATGAAATCGTTGAGGAACTTCCTTATCTTCTTTCGACCGGTTCAGATGTATCAATGATCGAGCTCTATGAGAAGCTCGACAGTATCGGCGCCGCCGCCATCCCTGCACATATTGATAAAGACTCATACAGTATGGTCGCATCTCTCGGTACTGTTCCGGAAGAATGGAAGGGAAGGCTTCTTGAGGTCAGCCGCCGGTGCAATCTCCCGGAGTTCTGGGATAAACATCCGGAACTTGCCGGTTATCACTATATTCAGGATTCTGATGCTCATCAGTTACCTGATATCGCGGATCCCGGATACTCCTTGAAACTGCCGCTTGAAAAAAACCCGGATATGGATGCGAAGACATTTGTCAATGCATTGCGGGATCTGATGAGAAAGTGATATAATAGGCACGTTGACAATAACAAATATAGAACTGAAGTGCTTTTCCGGCTGTATTTCCAGTCGGTGACAGGGGAGAACTTTTGAGAGAATTATCACTTCATATTCTGGATATCCTGACGAACTCGACGAGAGCCGGCGCATCGCTGGTGACGCTTAAGATCGACATGATATCGAAAGAAGACCGCCTGGTGATCTCGTTCATTGATAACGGATGCGGAATGAGTGATGAATTCGTTGCGAAGGTGACTGATCCTTTTGCCACAACAAGAAGTACGCGAAAAGTCGGTCTCGGACTTCCACTTCTTAAGGAACTGTGCGAGCTCACGGGCGGAAGCCTGGAGATAAAGAGCAAGCTTGGTGAAGGAACGGAAGTGATCGCGACGCTTGTGCCTTCGTCGATCGACTGTCTTCCTTTGGGAGATGTGGGAGAATCTCTGGCGGCCCTGGTCGGATCCTGCGAGAAGACATGCGATTTTATCGTTATCTTTAAGCATGATGTGAACGGAGAATCGGTGATCGACACACGGGAGATCAAGGAAAAGCTTGATGGGATGTCCCTTCAGGAACCGGAGATATATTTGTTTTTGTGTGATTATTATCGCGAACAACAAGAATTAATACTTGGAGGTTTATAAGTATGAAATCATTAGCAGAACTCGAAGCAATCAAGAACAAGGCAAAGTCCGACATGTCCGCCAGATCTGAAGCCGGCAAGCGTATCGTTGTCGGTATGGCTACCTGCGGTATCGCAGCTGGTGCACGTCCGGTCATGACAGCTATCGTTGAAGAGCTGAAGACCAGAGGTATCGAGGATGTTGCTGTTACAATGACAGGCTGCATCGGCCTTTGCAAGTATGAGCCGATCGTTGAAGTCGTTGAGGCAGACGGTTCCAAAGTTACATACATCAAGATGGATGCCAATAAGGCAAAGCGTATGGTTGCTGAGCATATCGTTAACGGTCAGGTTTGCGAAGATCTTACGATCGCTACAGCTAATCTGTAAGGTTTGAAGTTTGAGGGACGTATATGATCCTCAATAAACCTTTTTCATCGTTTCAAGTAGACTCTCTAAGCAAAAGGTGGGCAGCTGCGCTGCTCCTCCTTTTTGCATGGGGAGTTTCTTTTATGTTTTTGAGATTTCCGCCGGGAGATCCGGATTTTTCACAGTTCGCTTATTGGATGGATGACCTTAGCAAAGCAGAGGATTATGTTACCTATTACGATGCACATCCGCTCCGGACGGTTATTTCTTCAGCTAACCTTATCTATCTCGGATGCTTCTTCCTGTATATTGCCTTTATGCATCTGGTCGGACTTTTCTACTTCACGATGTATGTCTGCGATCTTAGAAAAGTGCCGTTCTCCAAAGCACCGAAGATCTATTTTACCCGTATCTGGTGGCTGATCCTGTATTCTGTCACACTCTGTATTCCGGGACTTCTGGCACTCGGTATTTTACCGTTCATTTATCTTTTTGCCATACCGGCATTTTATGCCCGTCCGGGACTGGTGCTCTTTGATAAGATGGATGTCTATAAGGCTTCCCTGATCAGTGCGCAGAAGACCAGGGGACATAAGTTCTCCATTTTCCTGGAACTGGTGGTCATCTCGATGGTCTATACTGCGATCCATTTCATCATTACCCAGACACTATCGGCCGGTTCGACCGGAATGTTCCTCGTGGAGGCTTTCTTACGGTCTTATATCGTTCTTGCGATCTTCAGAAATATGGGTGCGAGATTTCATATTCTCACTGCGATCAAGCACGAATAATTTTCATTTGGCGGCATCATATGACAAAATGCCGCTAATCTTTTCTATTTAATAGGTATCTTTGTTGAAATAAATAATTGCAATTTTGACAAGGATTCCCTATTATTGTTATGTTCTAGAAAAATCACTAGTGGAGGATTGAATTATGGATATTAAAGAAGAAGCCATTCTTAAGCATACCGAATGGCAGGGTAAAATCGAAGTAATCACACGTGCTCCTGTAGCTTCCAAGCACGATCTTTCTGTTGCATATACACCGGGTGTTGCTGAGCCGTGTCTCGAGATCTCCAAAGATGTCGATCTCTCCTACAAATATACACGCCGTCATAATCTCGTAGCTGTTGTTACAGACGGAACTGCTGTTCTGGGTC
>ONFC01000026.1 GCA_900317035.1 uncultured Eubacteriales bacterium | reverse complement strand
CAACTCTTGCCTTTACGGCATCATCGGAACTGTCTTTTCTATGCTCGAAAAGCACTCCATTATCAGAGAGGATCTTCTTTCCTTCGTCTGATCCGGAAGCGATCTTCTCGATCTCCGAAAGCTCGGTAAGTTTTTCTTCTGCAAAAGCGAAGTGCTTCGTATAGTCCTTCGGAAGATCTTCTTCACCTGCGAGGCTATAAGGTACGTGAAGGAGTGAGCAGGAAGTACTGAGCACTACATTTTCTCCCGCGATCTCTTTCAGTGAAGAAAGCTTCTCCAGTGTTTTACCGTAGTTATTCTTCCAGATATTCTTACCATTGATCAGTCCTGCAAAGAGGAGTCTTTCTTTCGGGAAACCATTGGTCTTAAGAAGTTCCTCTGTCTTTCTTCCCTCCAGGAAATCCAGTCCGATACCATCGAAATCCAGACCCGTGACATCGGAATAGATATCACGGATATCTCCGAAATAGGTCTGAAGGAGGACCTTCAGCGTACGCTTATCGGAAAGAAGCGCAGTATAGATCGCCTTGAAAAGAAGGATATCTTCCGAAGAAAGATCCTTTACCAGGTACGGCTCATCAAACTGCACCCAGGAAGCCCCGGAAGAAGCGAGTTTTCCGAGGAGCTCCGCATATGCCGATACGACCGGAAGCGAGAAATCCTCTGCTGCTTTTTTTCCTGTATAGCGGGCCAGTTTCAAGAAAGTAAACGGACCGATGAGCGCCGTCTTCGTCTCGATGCCCAGTGCTTTTGCCTCGAGATATTCATCGACCGGCTTATTTCCGGAAAGAGAGATCTCTGTATCGTCGTCGATCTCCGGCACGATGTAGTGATAGTTCGTATTGAACCACTTCTTCATGGCCAGTGCTTTTACATTCCCTTTATCGCCCTGGTACCCGCGCGCCATCGCAAAATATGTGTCGATCCCGGACAGTCCCAGATCCCGGTATCTTTTCGGGATCACATTAAGAAGTACTGCAGTGTCCAGTACATTGTCGTAGAAAGAAAAGTCATTCGAGGAAATAAAGGACACGTTCGCATTCTTCTGCGAAAGCCAGTTTCCCTTCCGGATCTCTTTTGCAACCGCCAGAAGCTCCGCCTCGGAGATCTCCTTTTTAAAGTATTTTTCAGATGCGAATTTCAGTTCGCGGTTCTTTCCGATTCTCGGAAAACCAATTACAGATGTTTTCATTGTCTTCTTCCTCCTTGTCTCGTTGTGTGAAGTATAAACCCAGCATCTTGCTAGGTAAAATATGAAAAACCAGTTCTTTTCCATAGATAAAATCTATCTTTATGATATAATCGTTATCGAAAACTATACTTATTCAGAGATGTTGAGGTGGGAAAAATGACGTTAAAACAGCTCCGTTATATCACGGAAGTGGCGGAAACAGGGAATATCACGGAGGCGGCAAACCGCCTTTATATCGCACAGCCCAGTCTGACCGCATCGATCCAGGAACTGGAAAAAGAATTCGGCATCACGATCTTTCACCGCTCCCGGAAAGGCATCGAGGTCACAAGAGAAGGCGAGGAATTCCTTGGCTATGCGCGTCAGGTATTAGAGCAGGCAAATCTCATCGATGAAAGATACAGCGGCAAAAGCACCGGCAAACACCGCTTTTCTGTTTCTTCGCAGCATTATTCTTTCGTCGTCGAATCCTTTGTCGAGCTTCTGAAAAAATATGGCGGAGATAAATATGAATTCCATATGCGCGAGACCGAGACATATGACATTATCAGGGACGTCTCGGAGCTCCGAAGCGAGATCGGCATTCTCTATAAGAACGTATTTAATGAGACCGTCATCGAGAAGACGCTTCGGGATAATGATCTGACCTTTACTTCACTATTTACCGCAAAGCCGCACGTCTTTGTCGGCAGGAACTCTCCTCTGGCGAAGAAGAAAAAGCTCACGCTTGATGACTTAAAGCCATATCCGAGACTTTCCTATGAGCAGGGTTCGCATAACTCGTTCTACTTTTCCGAGGAGATCTTAAGTACCGTCGATGCCGATAAAGAGATCATCGTCCGCGACCGTGCCACACTCTTTAATATGCTCATCGGTATGGACGGATACACCATCTGCAGCGGCGTGATCAACGAAGAATTAAACGGGCCCGGCATCGTCGCCAGGCCCTTGAAAGTCGATGACTATATGGAGATCGGTTACATCCTTCCGAAGGCGATCACGCCATCTTCCCTCACGCAGGAATACATAAAGATACTGACGGAAACCTGCAAGAGTTCATAAAACAAAAAGGAGATGGTCATTACCATCTCCTTTTTCATGTTTACCTGTTTATGCGGATCAGTTGCCGTTGGCAGAGCCGTTTGCTCCTGCTCCTCGCATCGCATCGAAAACTTCCTTATCCGCAAAGGATACCTTGACGGAACGGACAAAGTGATCGTTCGAATTGGTGCGCAGAAGAAGGTTGATGATCGTCTCGGTGACCGGAGCTGTCTCCATCTGGGAGAATGCTTTTCGGATCGTCCAGACAGCATCGAGTTCTTCCTGGGACATCAGGAGATCTTCTCTTCTGGTACCGGATTTGTTGATATCGATTGCCGGGAAGATACGCTTCTCGGAGAGCTTTCTATCGAGATAGACTTCCATGTTACCTGTTCCCTTGAATTCCTCGAAGATAACTTCGTCCATTCGGGAACCGGTCTCGATAAGAGATGTGGCAACGATCGTCAAAGATCCGCCGTTCTCGATATTTCTCGCCGCACCGAAGAAACGCTTCGGTCCGTAGAGGGATCCCGGATCCAGACCACCGGACAGCGTTCTTCCTGTCGGAGTGATCGTCAGGTTGTAAGCACGTGCCAGTCTTGTCATGGAGTCAAGGAGGATAACGACGTCCTCGCCCATTTCTACAAGACGCATCGCACGCTCGAGCACGAGCTCGGTAACTCTTGTATGGTTCTCCGGCTTCTTATCGAAGGTGGAGTAAACGACTTCGCCCTTGATGGAGCGCTGCATGTCGGTAACTTCCTCCGGACGCTCATCGATGAGAAGCACGATGAGCTTCGTCTTCGGGCTGTTCTGTGTGATCGCATTTGCGATCTTCTGCAGAAGGATCGTCTTACCTGCTTTCGGCGGGGAAACGATCATACCGCGCTGACCTTTACCGATCGGAGATACGAGGTCAATGATACGTGTGCTGAGTTCCTGCTTTCCTGTCTCCAGACGGAATCTCTCATCCGGATAGATCGGTGTCAGGCGCTCAAAGTGCGGACGGCGTCCGAGCTTATCCACTTCCACATCATTGACGGTGGTGATATAGCTTAATGCCAGGTTCTTATCCTGTCCTCTCTTCGGAAGGGCAAATCCCTTGATCTGGTCACCCATACGAAGTCCGAAACGGCGGATCAGGTTCGTAGGTACGAATACGTCCTGCGGAGACGGCAGATAGTTCTCTCTTCTTACGAAGCCATATCCTCCATCAGATACGATCTCGAGAACACCGACAAACTCGATCGGCTCGATCTGCGGCTTCTGTGGTTCTGCCAGTGATTCGCCTTCCGCTACGCCTTCTTCAGAACCGTTCTCACCGGATTCCGAAGAAGCCGGTGCTTCATTGGCAGGACGGATCTCCACACTTCTGTGGCGGCCCTTCTGCTTCTTACTCTTATTCGGAGTATTCTGATTCTTACCTTCCGGCTTTGCCTCGGAAGAAGATTTTTCTTCAGAAGATTCTTCAGAAGGAGTCGTCTCTTTTGCTTCCTCCTTTTTCTCTTCCTTTACTTCATCCTTAGCGGCCTCTTTTTCCGCCTCCGGTTTTACTTCTTCTGCCGGTGCGTCTTTCTTCGTCTTTTTTCTGCCGCGGCCTTTCTTTTCTTCCTTAGAAGGAGCTTCGGCCTTTGTCTCGGAAGCTGTTTCCGCTGCAGGAGCTTCGGGAGCTTTAGCAGCCTCTTCTTTTACCTCCGAAGATGCCGCCTCTGCGATCTCTTCGATCGGAGTCTTTTCCTCAGAAGTTTTCTTCTTTCTGGTGGAAGTCTTCTTCTCAGAAGCAGGTTTCTTAGAAGCTGCGGTCTTCTTTTCTTTCTTTGCCGCCGGCTTTACCTCTTCACTTACAGAAGCAGGCTCTTCCTTCTTCTCTTCGGTCTTATCTTCTTTCTTTGCCGCAGCTTTCTTCGTACGCTTTGCCGCAGGTTTCTTAGCAGGCTTTTCATCCGATGCGGAAGCACCTGCAGTCTTCTGCTGCTCTGCAGCAAGAAGTCCTGCCAGTTCACTCTGGCTCATCGAAGCGGCCTGATCAGCGCTTACAAGATTAAAAGCTGTTGCGATAGCAGAAAGATCCTCTTTACTCTTTGAGAAAAAATCATCTTGCGCCACAAATATACCTCACATGATTCTATTGAAATCGGTTCTTTTTCATACGCCGGAAGATATAGAAATACCCTTTGGCGGTCAATTCATATATTCAAATACAATTGCGAAAAATAATTACACCTCATCTGTATTGCTATTTTCCCTTCTTCGGAAAAACTATGGAACGCAATACATCTTTAAACTGTTGACATTATATGCTTTCTGACCGAAAGATGTCAATATTTTACTTTCTCTCCCCGGGAGTCTGGTCCGAACAAAAAAGACCTGCACGGTTCGTGCAGGTCTTTATAGTGCTGAAACAAAATATGCCCTTTAGTATATACCAGTATCATTCGAATCAGTAATCACATCTTCATTTTCGAAACGGATCACTTCAAATTCCAATTCCTCATACTTTCCCATGTCAACCTTCCTCCTTGCCTTTCGTATTATACTATTTTTGATCACGGATGGAAATAAGCATATGCAGAATCTGCGAATTTCATAACTTCTTCATACAGAGGATTTGATGAGACTGCAGTTGCACGAGCAATATAGCTTTCAATGCTGTCTATTGCCTCAGCGACCACGGCACCATCAGTGTTATACACCTTACAAGTAATCATCTGTCGAGCATCTGCGACCGCCATCTCCTCAATGTAAATTCGGAAGAGATTTGCTTTTTCTTCCTTAAACATATTGCCTTCGATTGTTACCTCTTTTTCGTGTCCATAATGGTCGGTAAATGAAACGATAGCGTACATGTTTGTGCTTAAATTATTAAAATACATCGACATCTGAAGTCTACTTCCAAGATTCAGAACCGTACCATAGTAATTCTCACCAGCGATACGCTTATTCTCTGTCGTTACGTTCTTTGTAGCATACTCCTGCCACTCTTCTGTCAGATAGCCGTTCGCCAGATTCTCCGTGTTGTAATTGAAGTATACCTGGGCAGCAGCACCATAGTTAAGCATATCAACCATAAGTCTTCTTTCTCTATCAGGCGCTTTAGGAAGGGCTCTCATGACATAATCAGCTACGCTGTCTTCCCATACATCACTTACCGCATTATCGGCAGCATCGAACATCTGTACATTTATCCTGTCATTCATCTCCTTTGCTGCAACGCCGTTGAAGCGAATTCTATAATACTTATTCTGGTACAGTGTCCACTCGGAGGACGGAACTATGACAACAACGTCTTCCCTGTCTTCATATATCTTCGTGATTTTGATGTAATAACCCTGATTAATTTCTACATCATCTTTATTCACGAAGAAGCTCATCGACAGTTCGTTACCCAGCGTCATGTTTGCTCCGACGAAGTCGAGGTAGTGGATCTCTGTATCCGGATCCAGTTCCATGTAACCGGTAGCAGTGTGTACGTTCATTCCCCACTCAGCATATTCGCGCTCACCGTTGAGCCATACGTCTACAAGTTTCGGAGAACCACTGATGTCAAGTTCATTCAGATCAACATCATAGCAGTACAGTCCATAAAGATTTGGCTGATCTCCCAGAGTCAGGCGGGTAAGCGGATTTTGTTCGCATCCCAGGAATGTTAACGGGCAATCCGAAACATCCAGTTCGGTAAGACTACAATCTGAAACATCGATATAACTCAGGTTCGTCAGACCAGATACATTCAGACCAACCAACGTCCCCATAGAATAGCAATCCAAATACTGCAGCTTTGTATTTTTACGAAGATCCAGCACAGTGATCCGGTTTCCATAACATTCGAGGGACAGCAATTCCGTGTTGCCGCCAAGATCAAGATATGAAAGCTCATTCTCACCGATGCAGAGACTCGAAAGAGCAGTAAAGAACTCTATTCCCTTCAGATCGTTGATGATGATTCCATCAATACTGATGCTTTCGATATTTGCGATTTCTTCATCGCTGAGCCAGCCGTTTTTATCCGTATCGAAGTTCTTTTCAACATAAGCACGGAAAATATCATCCGGGAAGGTTGAAGTGTCGATCGGAACACCAGCTCGCACATATACGATCGGTTGATCACTATCCAGCATCATCCAGTGATCATATGAACTACGAACTGACAAGATACCATTTGTTTCTTCACGAGTTCCATTGAGCCACTCATCTACCAGAAGAGGACAACGGCTGATATCCAGTTCTGTCAGGTCTGTTCGATAGCATCGGAAGCCATACAGTTCCGGCTGATTACCAAGAACAAGATTCGTAAGCGGGTTGTCATAGCACCACAGGCTGTTAAGCACGCAGCCTGAGACATCAAGTTCGGTAAGATTACAGCCGGATACGACAATACTCTTCAGGCTCGTAAGACCCGAAACATCCAGACTGGTAAGCGGGATGTCAGCACAATCAATAGAGACCAAGCGCCTGTTCGCACTAAGATCCAGCTCCCCGATATTGGTTACCGCACAATCCAGATACTCCAGTTCAGGATTACCACTGAGATCCAGTTCAGTCAGTTCATCATTGCCCATCACAATAAGTTCTTTCAGGTAAGTGAAATACTGGAGGCCTGTCATATCAGTGATACCTGAGCCAGCAACTTCCATTTCTGTAACCCGCTCAATCTCCAAAGGATTAAGCCATCCGTTTTGATCGGTATCGACATCGGTGGAAGCAATAAATTCACGGAAAACTGAATCCGGGAAATGCTCCTCATCGATTTTGATTCCTTCATGCTCGGTAAGAAGGATTACTCCGGTATCCGTATACAACCACGTTTTCCCGAGGTTATAAGTGATATAGTACCCGTGGTCCGTGACAGAACAGTTTTCATCAAGAACACAATCCATCAGCAGCGGACAACCCACTATATCCAAAGACTCGATGTTGTTTACGTGGCACCGGAAAAAACTACAGTTCGGCAGGCTATCCAGTTTAATGTATGTGATTTCGTTATCTGCACAATCCACACTTGAAAGAAGAGAATTCTTGGTAAGATCCAGTCTAGTTAATTTGTTGCTATGACAGTCAAGATATTTCAGATTCAGGTTTTTACTCAGATCGAGATATGCCAATTTATTGTCATTACAGATCAACTCTTCAAGAAGCTTATTGTTACTCACGTTAAGTCCCGAAAGCTGGCAGTAGCTCACATTCAGTTTCCGCAAAGCATTATTGGTGTACACATTCAATGATTTCATATTGGTATTGTCATTGCAATACAAAACCATCAGCTCTGAAAGATCGTCAACAAGAACACTTGTCAACGCGCTGTTTTTACCGCACCATACCTCCTGAAGCTTTACGCTTTCACGAAGATCCAGTTCACCCGAAAGATTGTTTTTAGAACAGTCCAACACCTTCAGTTCCGGGAAGAACAGAATACCATCCAGTGATCCAATTGACATGTCCGTGCAGTCGATCTCCTTTACAGCCAGGCGTTCAGCATCGGTCAGCCATCCGCTGTTGTCTGTATCGATATACATACTTACGTACCTGCGGAATTGATCATCCGGGAAGTTTGTGGAATTGATTTCCAGTTCCGGTTCAACAAAGTGAACTGTCACGTTGTTCAGGATTTCGTTACCGGATCCGATGCTGATGCTATACCATTGTCCGGAAGTCCCGCCAAAGTACACATCTGTCAGACCGTCACAGTCATTGAAAGCCTTATCATCAATTCTGGTAACTGTTCCCGGAATACTGACTGTATAAAGACTTCCGCAGTTATAGAACATACCTGCTGGTACTTTTGTAATGGTCGATGGCAACTGCACAGAAAGGAGATTGCTACATTCCCAGAAAGTACTTCCTGTGATACTCTCAACAGAATCAGGAAGGATGACATCCTCCAAGTTGTCGCAATTCGCAAATACCCCGCTGCCCATCCTCTTGATGCTACTCGGGAAATCTATTATCTCCAAATTTTCAAGGCACGAGAAGTTCTCATTGCCGAGATATGTCACACCTTCGCTAATACGGAGCCGTCTGATCCGGGACGCATATTCGATCCACGGCTGTTCAAGATTGTTTTGGAAATCCGGCATTTCCGTATCGCCACAATCCATATCAAAATAGAGTGCAAGTGTATCCACATCGTCGAAAGACCAGTAAATATCCGTTCCATCGATCCTACCGAAAATTTCGCCGGTGCAGTGCAGCGTGGCGTGATCCAGAACAATATTGCCCTGCATCCTGTGTATCGCGTACCACTGACTAAGAACGCCGTCAAAATATATGTCTGTTAACTGAGAACAGTTCTTAAAGGCATCTAAACCAATATAGTTTACCGTACCGGGAAGATACAGTTCTTTTGCATTAGAACAGCTCTTGAATGTTCCCTGACCTATACCTGTAAAAGAGCCACTGATATTAATCACATTGATATATTTACCATAAGCATCCCATGGCATCGGCAGATTACCGGTCAAATCACCCGTTCCGTTTACACATAGTTGTCCGTCGTATCCGTAGATCGAATAAACTGTATCACCATCCAACCTACCGTATATATACAGATATGTGTGTGACGCCGCATTCAGGTTACTGTTACCGGTTTCAATTGTCACGTCATCCAGCTGAGCACGGAATCCGTTGAAGTGCACATAAGAAAGTTTTGTGCAGGATCCAAAGGCACTTTTCGCTATGCATTTCACGTTAGTTCCAAATGACAGCGTATTGAACTTTTCACAACCGGTGAAACAGTACTCAGGGATTCTTTCTACACCGGAAGGAATAGTGATCGTACCTGTAATATTCATGCAGTATGCAAACGTGTACACGCCAATGGACTGCAAGGATGCCGGCAATTTGAGAGAAGTTAAGCTTCGGCAGTACTTGAATGCGCTGGATCCGATAGTGGTGACTCCATCGGGAATCGTCACATTCTCCAGATTCCGGCAGCTGTCAAAAGCGTTGTTGTCAATCGTTGTCAGTGCACTACCGCTTCTAAATGTTACCTGTGTCAAAGAAGCGCATCCACAGAAAGCATACATTCCTATTGTGGTCGCATTCTTCGGAATCGCGATGGATTGCAGAGCCGTGCAGTAATAGAAGCAATATGCGGGTATATCCAGATTAGCGTTATTGATCGTAACTGATGTTAGTGAGCTGCATCTGCAAAAAGCATATTCTCCCAGACATGTAACATGCTGTGGAATGGTAACACTTGTTATGTGCTTCAGGCAAGCGAAAGCATACTTTCCTATTGTAGCATCGTCATCGACATCAATCTGCAATGCTGCGATATCATTCGAATATTTATACCAAGGCACACTTGTTTCTGACTCCCAATTGTACATGTCGCCTTTACCGGAGATAATAAGAGTATTATCATTCGTTACTTTCCATTTCAGGTCAGCTCCGCATTCTCCTTCCTCCCGGCAGGAATAGTGCCAGGTAGCAGTGTAAAGTCCTGTATTCGAGGAACCCGAACTTTCAACACCCTGTGCCTCAGAGCGGTCGCAGTATACGTCTTTCAAATTTGGACAATTCGAAAATGAACCATAAAGAAAGTAATCCACCGAAGCAGGTAAATACAGTGTTTCAAGACTTAGGCAGCCGGAGAACATGTCACCTGAAACATTATACGGGCCATCGTTGATGACTATTGTCGTGATCTGAGATCGGAAGTAGCGCCATTTTTTCTCGGACTCATCCAACAACGGCATCATCCCTTGCCCGGAGATCGTCAGCGTATGGTTCTCATAACGCCAAGAGTATGTATACCCAAAAGATCCCGAAGATGCCGGTTGCTCGGTCAAAATATAAAAGTTTCTACTCTCAACATAGTCATCAGGACCTGTTCCATAATAAGCATAAAGACGGAAGTGTTTCGAATAATTATACCAGTCCAAATAGGGAAAGTAGTAGTATCCGTTAGCCGAAAGATTTGATGTAATCGTGCTATAGAGCTGGGGAATAACGGCATCACCATATCTGATTTCAACCTTTAACGGTTTGAAGGAAGTCTGCCAAGCAGCCCGATATAGATGTGAATTAGAATCAAAAAAGCCATCCGAGGGTTGAACATTAAAGCAAAGGAGTGTCGAACTAACGGTAAATGCATCACTTGCCGTATAATCTTTTTCTCCATATCCGTAGTACGCCCGAATATAAAACTTTCTCACGCCAGCATGAGCTGCGAAAGTATGGTATCCGTTAGTAGAAAGATTGTTTGTCTCAAGATGGTAAGGTACAAATGTACCTTCATTCTCATACAGGATCTCATATTTCACCGGAGTAAAAGATGTCTGCCAAGTAGCATAGTACTGAAGCGTTGCCGGATCATACCAGCCATTTGCCGGCTGCGTGGTAAATTTCAGGTTAACTTTGTTGACTGTAAATGGTTTACTTTCAGTATACGCTTCATCCGTTAGTCCAAAGTATGCGCGAATACAGAATTTAGGTATATCACTTCGTGCCCTTAAGGTATAGTAGCCTTCGGTCGTAGATAGTGAATACAAAGTCGCGTAAACCTCATACCCTTGAAAGTTCTCCACCATGATTTCAACCTTATACGGTACAAAACTGGTCTCCCAATGCACCGTATATGATTTAGAAGCCGCGAAATAGCTGCCGCTGGCGGGCTGAGTAGTGAATTGACATCTATCACAGTAGACTGTAAACCTGTCGCTGGTTACGTAATCATTCTCCCCATATCCATAATACATGCGGATCACATAATCTTTCATCATGTGTTCCAAAGGGATCTTATAGGATCCTTCAGCCGGAGAAGAATTCAACGTAGCAATAAGCTCGTTCGGGAAAGCCGATTTATATATCTCTACTTTCAGTGGGGTGAAAGAAGTTTTCCAAGTGGCATTGAAGTATAAGTGTTCCGGGTTAACATATGCAGACTTTGGTTGTTCTAAAATCTTTAGTTCAGACTTGGAAACTACAAAGTAGTTGCTTTCCACATAATCAGCAGAACCCCTTCCATAATATGCCAGGATAGTGAAAGAAGCCCATTCAGACCGGGCAGGAATATCATAGTACCCGTCAGCAGATAACCCCGATGTTAATGTTGCAAAGACTGAGGAGTCACCGTCTTCATTCTTTTGCATGATCACTACCCTTAACGGGATAAAACTCGTCTGCCACGTCACCCGATAATGAAGCGTTTCCGGATCGTAATTACCAATCATCGGTGGTTGCTTAGTAAACCGGTAATCCGTTGAACTTTTTGTTCCGCTATTTGCTGACGGATTAGATCTGGTCGATCTTGGAACAACAGTTTTTGGTGTAGAATCCTGCTGTTCTTCAGTTTTTTCTTCTTTTTTCTCTTCAGGTTCAGCAACCTGTTCGGGTTCTTTCTCCGGCTCGGTTTCTGCTTCGGTCTCCTTTTCAGGTTCCGCAGCAGTTTCCGTTTCTTTCTCGACTTCTTCTTCTGTTTCCTTCTCCTGCTCAGCTTCAGGTTCTGCCTCGGCTTCCGTCTCCTTTTCAGGTTCAACTTCCGCCTCAGGATCTGTTTCCTGCTCTGTCTTCTGTTCAGGTTCAACTGCCTGCTCAGGGTCTTTCTCTACTTCGACTTCCGGTTCTGTCTCTACGTCGGTCTCCTGCTCAGGTTCCTCAATAACTTCCGGATCCTTTTCAGGCTTTACTTCTGCCTCTACCTCTGCTTCCGTCTCCTTTTCAAGCTCAGCTTCCGCCTCAGGCTCAGTTTCCTTCTCAGGTTCAACGACCTGTTCAGGCTCTTTTTCAGGCTCGGCCTCGACTACTTTCTCAGGAGCAGTTTCCTTCTTAAGTTCTTCCTCGATTTCTGCTTGAGTATAGATCTTTATAGTCTTCTTCGGGCTGGGGGTCTGCTCAGTTTCTTCTTCAGGAATTATCTCCTGCTCTGTTTCCGGAACAAGTTCCTCTTCCAGCTCAGGCTCTGCCGGCTGCTCTGGCTCTTTCTCAACTTCGGCTTTCGGCTCTTCTTCAGGTTCTGTTTCAGTCACAGCTTCCGGGATCTGTTCAGGTTCTTTCACCTGTCCGGGCTCCTCAATCTGTCCGGGGATCTCTTCGGGAATGATTTCCGGCTGGATCTCTTCTTCCGCCTCGGTCTCAGGGACCTGCTCCGAAACGATCACCGGGGCGGGGTCTTCTTCATCAGCCACATCCTGTTCAGGAATGACCTCTGCCTTCGGCAAAGATACGAGTCCGGCTATAAATGACTGTTCAATTGTTTCTGTCGGATTCTTGATCTCATCATCTGCTAATACAGATACGGGGATCAGACTGATCACCATGATCAATGACAGCACAAAACTAAGCATTCTGTGCGTGCTTCGCACTCTACGATTGCTTCCCATAGATACCCTCACATTCTTCCTTGTTGTCCCCAAGGACAACCCAACCCTTGTTTCTGACATAAATATGCCAATCCATCTCGAATTATAAGGGATTTTTTATCATATTACAATTACATTACAGTCGATTTTATATAACAATTATCCATTGTCTGTATGCTCGAAAAAAGTGCTCCCGCGATCATCTCGCAGGAGCACCTGGATTTCGTATTCAGTTGAAAGGTCCGGGATCAGGTATCGCCGAGAGCCGCGAACTTATCCATCATGCCAAGTGCTTTACCCGTACCGATCGCTACACAGGAGACTGTATCTTCAGCGACACATACATCGATACCGATCTTGGTGGCAAGCATTCTGTCGAGACCATAAAGCAGCGCACCGCCACCGGTCATAACGATACCGCGCTGGGAAATATCAGCCATCAGCTCCGGCGGTGTTCTCTCAAGTACGGAGTGTACGGCGTCGAAGATAGCGGCTACCGGCTCTTCAAGCGCTTCGAGCATTTCAGTGGAAGAAACGGTAACGGTCGCCGGAAGACCGGTGATCAGGTTTCTGCCACGGACATCCATGGTCATTTCTTCTTCTCTCGGATAAGCGCATCCGATGTTGATCTTCAGTTCCTCAGCTGTCTTCTCACCGATCAGGACGTTGTGCTTACGGCGTACATGCTTCACGATCGCTTCGTCGAACTTGTCGCCCGCAACCTTCAGGGAGAAGTCAACTACAGGTTCGCAGAGGGAGATTACGGCGATATCCGTCGTTCCGCCTCCGATATCTACGATCATGGAACCACAGGCCTTCGTAATATCGATTCCGGCACCGATAGCAGCAGCGATCGGTTCACGGATCAGGAATACGTCCTTCGCACCGGCATGACGGCAGGCATCTTCAACAGCCTTCTGCTCAACCGGGGTAATAACGGACGGTACGCAGACAACGATCGTCGGACGGAAGTATGTCGCACGGATACCCTGGCATACACGGCCGATGAAAGCCTTCAGCATAACTTCTGTTACTTTAAAGTCGGAAATAACACCGTCACGAAGCGGACGGATAGCTTCTACGACACCCGGTGTTCTTCCGAGCATCAGGGATGCGCTCTCACCTACCGCGAGAACCGTACCTGTCTTAGTATTAACGGCAACAACGGAAGGCTCCTTGAGAACTACGCCTTTACCGCGAACATAAATAAGGACACTGCTTGTGCCCAGATCGATTCCGATATCAAGTCCTAAACCCATGATTATTCACCTCGTATATAGAAAAATACGCCATCGCGTATTGTTATGCACAAATAAACACGTTAATGATACAATAAATGTGCTTATCTTTCAACGTCGCGAAATTGCATTCATTTTACAAATTGGGGGTAAAATGTGAAGAAGATATTGGCATATCTGTTCATGATCTGCGGCACGGCGGCCCTGTTTTTCGACGGGATCCTGCCCTCTACGGTCATTTTCGTGCTGACTATCATCGGATATTTCTCCATGCCCTTCTTCGCACAGGCCCTGGTTGAAGGATTCTTCCTGACAAGAAACACGTACCGCTATTTTCTCCGCATCGCCTTCACGGCATATGCATCGCAGGCGGTCTTCCTGATCTCCTATCTTTGCTGGAAAGACGGGCCGAAGCCCACACGATTCAATATCGTATTCACCTGGCTGATCGCCTTTATCATCCTGTTTGGTATGGAACTGCTTGTCTCACTTCCGCGTGACCGTGTCGCGTCGATGAATCTTCTCGATGCGAATCAGACATCCCACAGCACAAGATACGGCGTCGTGATCTCCAGCACAGATGCCAATAACCTTCCTAAAGGCATGAAAGTCCCCGCCTGGCCGAGATCTACATTCCATGGTCTGGCCATCGTTTTATTCGCACTTTGCATGACCCTGATCACCTTTCTTCCGCTGACGATGTCATTGATGTCGGTCATGTGTACGCTGATGTTCTACTTTCTGCACCGGTGGAAGATCGACAACCGCGTTTTCGTCGCGATGATCTTCTTTACGGCTTTTTCTGCGTGCTATACGTATCTTTACTTCCGCATGACCGGGATAATCACCTGGGAGGGAACTTCCCTTGCGGGTTTTCTGCTTTGCCTTCTTCTTCCGAACAAAAAGAGAAAGAAACCGAAGATGTTCTATAGAGCGTTCTATCTCTTCTACCCGCTTTCGATCGGCATCTGCGCGCTGGCCGCCTGGCTCATTTCCTAGACGTTTTTTCTGAAGCGAACCGACTGATCTCCCTTAAGAGTTTTTCGATATTCCTGATCGCATTGCCGCCTTCCGCACTGAGTTTGGCGATCTCTTCCGCATTATCATCGAGCCGCTTATCGAGCAATTCCCTGCTGTGCTTCAGTTCCTGCATCTCATTTTTGATGTCCGAGACCTGCGCAGTAATATAGGCATTCTCTGCCGCAGCCAAAGGACTTTTATTTCTTTCCCGATGATAGTTTTTCATGTATTTTGCATATTCTACCTGCAGGACATCGATCTCATCCTGAAGATCTTCTTTCGTCGCCAGAAGGCGCTCCTGATCTCTTCTTGCCGGTTTTGCCGGACTGGTCTGTGTCACATATTTCTCGTATTCCGGAAAGATCTTTCCGAGTTTTTCGAAGCAGGGCCGGTCCTCATCACTACAATGGGAGAGCGCTTCTTCGATACGGATCTTCATCGTCGGCACGTGTGCTTTTCGCATATAGAGTTCAGCATTCTTCGATGCGATCTCTATCCCCGTCCACTTCGCCGCACACAGGATACGGCCGAAAAGCGCTTCAAAATTCTTCGGATCCACGGTAAGGACATATTTGTAGATCCCATCCGCCTTGACGAACTGAGCCTGCTCGATCGCTTCCCCGGCTTCTTCCAGGGCCGTTTCATCCCGTATAAAATCGAAGTCAAAAGACACTCCGCAGAACGGGCATTCATATACCTGTCTGTCGACGTTTACGATCAGCTCACCTGCGCACTTCGTGCAGGAGGGTGCTTTCTTCAGATTCACCTGAATGGGGTCGCTTTTTGACGCATCACTGCTGCCGGTTTCCGGCTTGGGCTGAAGTTTCACGAGTTCCCTGTAAAGTTTTGAGAACTCAGCGCGGATCGTGCTGTTCTTTGCCTTCAGTTCTTCGCCGGCGTTTTCGTCGATGGTGACCGGTTTTCCGGTCCCAAGCGTATCTAAATGGTACTTCATTTCGAGGTCTTCACGAGTCCGGTCATACACTTCCTTTTTCGCTCTGAAGTCTGTTATCTTGAGGAGCCCGTAAGCGAGGCAGGCCAGCGAGAAAAAAACACACATAAACACCGGAGCGTCGCCTTTCACACTGAATGCTAAGATCAAAAACACGGCCGACGCAGCCAGAAGACATCCTCCCAACAGCTTATTGCCGAAATCATCGGACGGATCCTCGACCTGTCCCACGAACACACTGGCATGCAGTTCCTGCATCATCTTTCTTTTCTGTTCGTTGTATTTCTCTACGATATCAATCTCGGTCTTGTTCTTCGAATATGTTTTTTCATACTCCTTCATAATCCGGAGTTTCGAAAAGAACGGCTTATCCTCAGGAAGGGCCATCTCCTCCGCTTCGTTGACCGAGGAAGGCTTGATCCGTGCAAAGTTCTCGATCTTTCCTAATTCTTCGACCCGGTTGATCTTCGCATCACAGAGGAACTTACCGGTAAGGGCCCGGAAATTGTGCGGTTCTTTCTGAAGGAGAAAAGAATACTTCTCCCGGGCGGAATCATACTGAAGCACTTTCAGGGAAGAATCTGCCTGGTCGAGGATATCTCTTGCACGGAAATATGCATAGTCATAGAAGACACTGCAATACGGGCATTCGTACTGCTGACGGTCATTATGGACGATGAGCTGGCCGCCGCACTTGGTACAGGTATGGCTTTTAATCAGTGTCATTTCCCCGATCCCTCCGATAATGATTACAAAATCCCCAAAACCATGCCCTAAGGCTATAAACAGACTATAACGAAAAGAGAGGGACATATCAAGAGATTCTGATTGCGTATAAAGAAGTGCTATTTCTTGACGAGTTCCTAAATAAATATCGCGCGCGCGAAAAAATCTGCTATAATGGCGTTTCGTAAGTTTCTATATAAAGCGAGGTATTCACGATGGCTTATTCAACAGATGTCGATCGTAAATGGCAAAAGAAAAGGACGGCGTTACTTCGCCGTCCCTGTGTTTAATGCTCTTTGCGCTTCCCATTGCCGGATATCCGCCAGTGCTTTTTCCATATTGATCTTCGACTCCCAGAGCTGCTCATTCGAACACAATTCACTTTCTTCGAGTTCACAAAGCTGATTATCAATGTGTTGAAGGCCCGCACTAAGGCCGGTCAATCTTCCCTTAAGTCTCTCCATTTCCTCTATTTCCGTATACATGAGGCAACCGCAGTCTTCGGTATCTTTCAGTTTGTAGTTCTCATATTTTTTCAAAGTGACATCGTACTCTCTCTCCGTGTCCTTCCTTTGGGAAAGCAGCTTCTGCCGTGCCTGTTTTCTTGGACTGGCAGCCTGAAAAAGGCATTCATATTCAGGGAGCATGTAAAGGAAAAGCTCAAAGTACGGGCGGTCCTCCGGTTCGCATAATGCAATGGCTTCCTCAACACGCGCCTTCAACGTCGGGATATGTACCTGGGGCATGACTTCCGAAGCCATTTCACTTGGAATACACGTCCACTTTGCTGCACAAAGGACACGACCGCGATGCGCAGCATAGCATTTCGGGTCTGACTTCAGGATATAGGCATAGATACCATCAGCTTTAATGAACTGCTTCTTTGAGAGAGCTTCCGCTGCTTCTGAAAAAGCGGTCTCATCCCGCACAAAATCAAAATCGAATGTCACTCCGCAAAACGGGCATTCATATAACTGACGGTCCAGGTTAATGATCAATTCTCCGCCGCAGGAGGTACATGACATGGAAGATATCATTGAGACCAAGGCCTGAGTTTCTTCAGAAAGCACTTCCTCATTCTTCTGAAGAGCGATCCTCTTCGGATCCGTCATTTTCAGATGATCATAAATCCCGGCAAAGCTCCTGTCGAACTTTTTCCGTTTTTCACTGTCATGAAGCGCCGCCTGGGACCTGGCCAGCATCCGTAAACGAAGGAGCTGGGAAAAATACGGTTTTCCATCCGGCTCGACGGCTTTCTCCGCCTGCATCAGCGAATCTAAAGAGATCTGCATCATTTTCTCTGCTTTACGTAATTCCTCCGGACGGTTTATCTTGCTCTCACAGAGAAGTTTTCCGCGGATCGCCGTAAAATTCTGCGGATCCTTTTTCAGGATAAATTCATACTTTTCGATAGCCGAATCATATTGCAGCATCTTCTGGGACGCTGCTGCCTGTTCGAGGATATCACGGGATCGGAAATACTCGTAATCGTAGAAAACACTGCAGTACGGACACTCATACTGCTGAAGGTCGTTATGGACGATAAGCGTGCCGCCGCACTTGGTGCAGTTGTGACTCTTAACTAATGTCATTTTTTCAGGACCTCCATTTCTCTCAGCTCTTCCAGGCCACTCTCGATGGCCTGCGCCATCCGGGTTGCCTCTTCATTTAATTCGCCGGTCTTCACGGCGATTTCCATAGCCTGTTTTTTTAAGCTTTCCCTATACTGATATGCAGAAATGAAATCGGCAGCAGAAGTATATACCTGCAGCGATTTTTCAATATACAGTTTCTCCAGTTCTTCCTCAGTCAGATCACCATCCAGAGGAAAACTCGCCATGGCCAGATCAAAGACATAATTAGACTGATCCGAAAGCTTTTTCAAAAGCCGGCTATATTCTTTTCTTGCCGGTTCACCCGGATTTGTATTCTTTTTGTACTTGCCATATTCTGCTACGACCTGATTAAACTTTTCAAAATACTTCCTGTCTTTTTCCTCACAGGACACCGCTGCTTCCGCGCATCTCTTCTCCATAACAGGAAGATAGATCTTCGCCATAGAAGAAAGCGCATTTTCAGAAGGGAGCTGCGTCCATTTCGCCGCACAGAGGATACGGCCGCGAAGTGCTTCGAAGTTCTTCGGTTCAATTGCAAGGATGTACTTCCAGATACCATCCGCCTTAACAAACTGAGATTTCGAAACTGCTTCCCGGGCATCTTCCAGGGCTGTCTCATCACGCAGGAAATCAAAGTCAAACGTTACTCCGCAGAAAGGACATTCATAGACCAGGCTGTTCAGATTAACGATCAATTCACCCCCGCACTTGGTACAAGCCGGAGATTTGCTGAGATCTGCCTGAATCAGTTCTTCTTCCTGTGACTCGCCGGATCGCGATCCTGTCTTCGGCTGAAGTTCAGCAAGCTCTTTGCATAGTTTATCGAACGTTCTGCTGATGTCCTTGCCGTTCTTCTTCATTTCGTTGAGAATGCGCATCCGCTCCAAATCGCTATGCGTGTATACCGGTCCGGTTCCCGCATCATCTACGTCGTGTTTCTCGGCAAGTTTCAGGCGGATCTTTCTTTCTTTTTCCTCTTTGTAGCCCCGGTAAGCCAAAAAGACTACCCCAAGGATAATGCCGATTAACAGAATTACCACCAGAAGCGTCGTCCACTTGATAACCTTCAAGAGTGCGATAAGCACAAGCGGAGAAAAAAACAGAACCCAAATGATGTAGAAGATATACTTCCGTTTATTTCGGTCCACGCTTGATTCATGAGAACGCGCCCTTTTGAAATCTTCATCAGACAGATCCTGCACCAGATTACCCTTCCGCAGATTCATTTTCTCGATTTCTTCGATACTCTTTCGGGTCTCTGCACTTTTCTCTGCATATGCCCGCATTTCTGATAGCTTTGAGAAGAAAGGCTTATTTTCCGGCAGTGCTTTTGCTTCATAATCTTTGATCAGCGAGAGATCAATATTACTCAGGTTTTCAATTCTTCCTAATTCAGACATCTTGTTGATCTTCGCATCACAAAGGATCATTCCGACAAGCGCCCTGAAATTATTAGGTTCTTTTTGAAGGATAAATGCATACTTTTCTCTGGCGGTATCGTACTGGAGGATCTTCATAGAAGAATCCGCCTGATCAAGAATATCCTGAGAGTGGAAGTATTTATAGTCAAAGAAAACACTGCAATACGGGCATTCGTACTGTTTTCGGTCACTATGGAAGGTCAGTGCACCGCCACATGTGGCACATGTATGGCTTTTGATCAGTGTCATTTTTACCCAAAGTCCTCCGCAAACCTTAACCAAACCCCGAAACGCCTTATGGCTATAAAACGACTATACCGAAAAGAAGAATACATATCAAGAGATTCTGATTTCGTATAAAGAAGTGCTATTTCCTGACCAGTTCCTAAATAAATATCGCGCGCGCGGAAAAATCTGCTATAATGGTGTTTCGTAAGTTTCTATATAAAGAGAGGTAGAAAACGATGGCTTATTCAACCGATGTCGATCGTAAATGGCAAAAGAAATGGGAAGAAACCAAGCTTTACAAATATGACCCGAATAAAAAGGGTGAAAAACT
>ONFC01000020.1 GCA_900317035.1 uncultured Eubacteriales bacterium | reverse complement strand
TCATCCGGTTCCCACGGTCTTTCACCCTTACCATCAAAAACATAGTCCGTGGAAATATAGATCATTTTTGCATCTGCCGATTTCGCTGCTTCCGCAAGATTCTTCGGGCCTTCCGCGTTGATCCTGTGTACTTTTTCCCGGTTTTCTTCATCTTCCGCAGCATCGACTGCAGTCCATGCCGCACAGTGAATGATCGCATCCGGAGAAATATCAGAGATGACTTTGGAAACAGAATCCGCATCTGTAATATCCAGTCCGACATAGGGAGCTCTTGTCACAGAGGATCCGTCTGCAATACCGGAATACTCCGGTGATATATCCGATCCTACACAATCAATACCTCTTCTTGCCAGTTCGTTAATAACATCATGTCCGAGCTGTCCGCCGACGCCGGTAACAAATACTTTCACTATGCCAAACCACCTTTTTCTGTTATTGGGACAGTATATGTCCCGCTTCCGATCTTTTTCTCGAATAATCTGTAAATCGGAGAAGTGATAAAATCGTAAATGCAGAATACTGCAAAACTAATAAGATAAATACTGATTGCCGAGCCGACAGTATAGATCGCCAGAATAAACGGATTGCCTGTAGCATACTTCTCTATCGAAAGATACCTGAACAAATACGTATGGAACAGATAGACCGTAAAACAGGCTTTGGCTAAGAAATTAATCACTCGACTGCTGCCTATATTCAACTTTTTAAATATGAGAAATGCCAGCACTGCCAAAGCAATAACTATCGGATTGCAGTAGGCTAATACGACACCGCCATCACTGTGCTTCTTCTGATAAAGATATCCCCATAGCACTTCAATGCCGGAAAGCAAAACAAAAAGTGCTGATAATACGGGTAGTTTTATCTTCCTCAGGAATGTTTCATCGAGTTTAATATATGCGCCGATAATATACATAAGAGAATAGTTGACGATCGAATATCCCTGTGAACTTCCGTCGACTGTCACTGAACTGAGGCCATACATTGGGTAGCCCCGGAAATGTCCGAGGATCTCAACTGCAGTTGTATAAACCGAGAAAAGGAGAAGAAGGATAATGATCATTCTTCTCAGCTGCTTTATATCTAATGATCTCAATACTATATTGATATAGGGAGATATGAAATATATGCAGCAGTACATGATCACAAAGAAGTTGTTCGGAATAAAAGCTCCCCTGAAGTTAAACGCAGAATACTTTAAACTGCCGAATTTCACTCTCAACAGATAGTATGTCACGCCAAAAGCGATTACCTGTATGATCATTTTGACCGGTTTGATCACACTTCGTTTCTGCGAACTGAGCATATAATATCCGCTGATCAGCATAAAAAGGTTAACAGCATTGATGAAAATAACTTCGAGAACATATAATACAAAAAAGTTTGCACTTCCGAACTTAACAAATCTCAACCCCCCGCCCATAGACTTATTGTTGTAGTGTAGAATGATTACACCCAACATAGTAATGATACGAAGCAGTTCTATATTTGATTCTCGTGCCTGTTTTTTCTGTGGCAAAAGCACTTTCGTATTATCTGTTTCCGTACATCTTCTCATAGTAATTCTGATACTCGCCGCTGATGATGGTCTCCCACCATTCCTTGTTCTCCAGGTACCACTTGATTGTCTTCTTTATGCCGTCTTCGAATTTCGTTTCCGGAAGCCAGCCGAGTTCATTATGGATCTTGGTCGGATCGATCGCATAACGCATATCGTGTCCTTTTCGGTCCTCTACGTGAGTGATGAGGCTCTCCGGTTTTCCAAGTTCCTTACAGATCAGTTTTACGATATCGATGTTGCGCATCTCGTTATGTCCGCCAACATTATAAACTTCTCCCACACGGCCCTTATGGATGATCAGATCGATCGCCCGGCAGTGATCCTCGACATAGAGCCAGTCACGGACATTCAGGCCTTCTCCGTAAACCGGAAGCGGCTTATCGGCAAGCGCATTGGCGATCATAAGCGGGATCAGCTTTTCCGGGAAATGATACGGGCCGTAATTGTTTGAGCATCGGCTGATCGTAACCGGAAGGCCATAGGTTCTGTGATATGCCATGACCAGAAGGTCAGCGCCGGCCTTTGAAGAGCTGTACGGGCTGCTGGTATGGATCGGTGTTTCTTCTGTAAAGAAGAGGTCCGGGCGGTCCAGCGGAAGATCTCCGTATACTTCATCGGTCGACACCTGATGATAACGAGTGATACCGTATTTGCGGCATGCATCCATCAGGACCTGTGTTCCGAGAATATTCGTCTGAAGGAAGATCTCCGGATTTTCGATCGAACGGTCAACATGAGACTCTGCAGCAAAGTTAACTACGATGTCCGGCTTCTCCTCTTCAAAGAGTTTATATACGCCTTCTCTGTCGCAGATATCCAGCTTTACAAAGCGGAAGTTCGGGTTATCCATTACCGAAGCGAGTGTCGAAAGATTGCCGGCATACGTGAGCTTATCCAGGCATACGATCCGGTAATCCGGATACGTGTCCAGCATGTGAAATACAAAGTTACTGCCAATAAATCCGGCACCGCCGGTTACAATGATCGTCATATCAATACCTTACCTTTCCTTCTGCAACTGCTTTAAGATGAGCACCATACGGGCTCTTTCCATACACTTCTGCTGATTCCATCAGCTTGTCCTTATCGATCCATCCGTTCTTATATGCAATCTCTTCCGGAGCAGAAACGGTGATTCCCTGACGCTCCGCAATCATTTTAATGAAGTTGGCAGCTTCGACCAGACTGTCCATCGTTCCTGTATCCAGCCATGCAAATCCGCGGCCCAGGAGCTGTACATCCAGAAGTCCGTCCTTAAGATACATCTCATTCAGTGTGGTGATCTCCAGTTCACCTCTAGCAGACGGCTGTACCTGATTCGCTCTTCCGGATACTCCGGAAGGATAGAAATAAAGACCTGTAACCGCATAATTTGATTTCGGTTCCTTCGGCTTTTCTTCGATGGATGTTGCATGTCCGTTCTCATCGAAAGCAACCACGCCAAAGCGCTCCGGATCATTTACATAGTATCCGAAGACCGTTGCTCTTCCGTTCTTCTCAGCATCTTCCACGGCTGCACGAAGTATCTTACTAAATCCGTTTCCATAAAAGATATTATCGCCAAGCACCATAGCACATGCTTCATTTCCGATGAATTCCTCACCAAGGATAAAAGCCTGGGCAAGTCCGTCCGGAGAAGGCTGGACTTTATAAGAGAGCTTGATTCCAAACTGGGATCCGTCACCGAGAAGTGCCTCGAAACGTGGCGTATCCGTAGGTGTGCTGATGATCAGGATATCCTTGATCCCTGCCAGCATCAGTGTAGAGAGCGGATAGTAGATCATCGGCTTATCGTACACCGGCAGCAGCTGCTTGGATGTTACCATCGTAAGTGGATAGAGCCTCGTTCCGGCTCCGCCTGCAAGAATAATACCCTTCATAACTTCTCTCCTTTATATAATATAATTATTTAATCACCATAATCACTTGCGGTAAAGTGAAAAGCACTCGTCAACTTCCCGAATATGTGCTCCGGAAAGGCCGGTTGATTCGGCGCGGACTCTTCACCCTTTACGTCTCTCATGATCTTCGACGAGGATCCTTTTGATCCTTTCTGTTGCTCCGGTGTGTTCTTTCCTTATCTTCTCAGCGATCTCGTGACGTTTTCCCACGAGACGATCATCACCGGCGCAGATCTTCAAATACGTTTCCTTCACATCCTCCCATGATTCAGCTATGTACATGCCATCAAGCAAGGATCTGAAAGAAGGACTGATCGGAATATGCGCATCACAGTAGATGATCGGTTTCTCCGACAAAAAGAATGTAAAGATAATCGAAGATATGTCAGATATAAGTACACCAACTTCATCAAAGGTATCTTCGATCAGTTTATTACTGTCAAATGAGGCGCCTCGACCAGCAACTTCCTTTTTATATAATTCTACATCTTCTTCGCTCATTTTCCCAATACGGACATAGTTCTGGAAAGCAAGCGGATGCGGGCGGATGATAAGTTTGGAATCTTTACCGGCAAGTTCAAGAATCCCATCCTTCATTTCAAAGAAATGACTTCCTCCCCGCTTTTCATCATAACTCCATCTCGGAGCCCATAGCACGTCAGTCGGTCTTCCTTTAGTGTTTGTCTTCAGGTTATCCAGCGATGGATATCCGCAAAAAAGAAGTCTCTCTTCGGAAGAAAAGATCTTTTTCTTTCGGATCAGTTCTTTTCTATTCTCTTCGGAATCCATAAAAGCAAAGTAAACATCTCTGAAAAAGTCGGAGTTGTATCCGCACAAATCCTCTCCCAACGGCCAGAAAGCATACGGAATATAGCAGCATCGGCTAACCTTCGATACCGCACCGCTTTTGAGTTCATCCGGAAGGTACAGGTTATATGGTCTCTGGTAGAATACATAGTCGAAATTGAATGTCGAAATATCTACCCACTTGCCGTCTTCAAATGCTTTTTTCGCAAATTCGGGATACTTTTCAAAAAAATACAGGCTGTCATACTCGGTTTTGACCTTTCCGGCAACAAGATCATATTCCGGAACCACTAGCAATGTCACTTCAAAACGTTCATCGTTTATAAGTGCTTCCAGAAGAGGTGCTTCCTTGTCCCATACTTCGGGCATCTGAACAATAAAGCCGATGCGGATTTTACTGTTACTGCTGCTCCTAGTCTTAAGCAGTTGGTAATTCTTCTCCGCCAGTTTTTCCTGTTTGATCGAACTTAGTTTTCTACGAACACTTCGCAAAGACAGTTTTGCCATACAATCCTTCCTTATGCTTTCTCTTCTGTCTGTTCCTTCTCCGGCTCCTTAGCTATGTCTTTCTTCTCCTTAAACCCTGCAAAAAGATCCGCTACGATCTTTATCACTTTCTTTCTGAAGATAAACATAACAACCAGAGCAACAAGGATCACCGCGTATCTTATGATCCTAAACGGATACAGTGCCATGACACCGAACCCCACTACGCTGAATATCAAAAGCAGCGCCACAAGGTGTTTCATATTGTATATATTCTCATCCAGTCCCTTCTCCCTGCATACTTTCCGCATCGCAAAATAGTTGCACACTGCAAAAAGAATATAACTGAGGAAGGTGGTATATCCGGCTACAACGAAACCGAAGTAAAGGATACCGAAATAATTAAGCACAATATTGACCAGTGCCGACAGGATCGATGCGATGACAAGTTTGTTTTTTTGCTCGAAATAGAATTCGACGTTGATGAAGAGCTGCGAATAGAAAAGCAGCAGCAGACTCATAGAAACAGGCGGTACGACCCAGACTGCCGGAAGATAATCGGGATTGGACATAATCAGTATGAATTCCGGTGCGATAAGAATAACACCCAGAAGGAGAACCGACATGATCCCCGCGATTATCATAGAGACCTTATGGATCTCTTTAGTATCATTGGCCTTTATCTTTCTATACATCCATGGAACAAAGGAGTTATTCAGTGCATTTAAAACAAAAGTCAGAATAAACGCAAGAGAATACGCGACATTATACATCGCCGCATCACCTCGTCCTGTCATACTGCTGATCATAAGACGGTCTGACTGGTTAAAGATGACCTGGGACAGATAGTATGGGATAAGCGGAATGTTAAAGGATATAGCATATTTCCAGTAAGTCTTGTTGAAACACTTTTTCCCCTTGGCAATAGAATCGACCAGAAGAACACTTCCAATTATGCAGGAAACCATACTGTAGCCAATTACTCTGGCAATGCCCTGGCAATCCGTTAATATCAGAACCAAACAAATAGAAGCTGCCGTTCCAAGGATCGACTGAATGATCGTAACTTTTACAAATGGTTTATACTTGTATTCAAATCTCGCTTTACCCATCCAGAACTGCGTAGAAGTACTGAACAGCATCTCAAATCCCATAAGGATCATAAGCACCGACGGGAGTCCTGCAAGATCATTCCAGAAGTCCATAAATGGGAGATATCCTGCAAAATAGATCCCAACCAGAAGGATGCAGATCGTATTGACCGAAGATATATATCCGTCTCTGTCATTTTCAAACTTTATCATAGCAGTAGAAAATGAACCGTATGGAAGATTCAGGGACGTAAAAATGATAAGGATCGGAAGAAGCGAGGAGTACACCGTTCCAAATCCATTCTCATCCATAGACATAATATTCGTAAAAAGCGGAAGAGTAATGAAAGCCATGCATTTGAGCAACACGCTGCAAATCAGGTAAGCGGTAGATGCCTTTACTTCTTCCGATTGAGATAATAGATTCTTCAGTTTCTTAAACATGATGAATATAATTCCTTCAATACTTCCTTTTCAGGAGTTAGAATAATCTCCTCCGCACCGCATAGTAGTATCTCGCAAATGTCATGGAGAGAAATCCCTTTCTCTTTCTCAAAACATTATTGCCGTATTTCTCACAGTTGTTTAAATATTTTCTATAGCGGGATTCACCAATCGATCCATCCGCGCCATAAGCAAGCTGTTCAGAATTCTGATCAATATATATCATCGAACTGCGGAATCTTGCTTTTGTCGCAAGTTTTAAACCAAGCGGAACCTTCGGATAATTGAGAATATCCTGATAGATCATGGCTTCAAGAATCGCAAGTTCCATCGGATCCGCCTCATGCATGATGCTCCGTGGTCTCTGGTAATACGCAAATGCAATCTTATCGCTATATTTCCACTTGCCCTGAATCGCAAGAATAAACTCAAGCCCCGTGTCATCACAGAATCTGCACAGCAGATCTCTATCGCTCATTTTTCTAAATACAAAGCATGAAATGTGCAAATAATCATCGCTCCAGTATACAGAAGGACTTCTATGCTTCGGGATCACTTCTTCAAGTACGCTGTCATCAGTTACCTTTTTGAAGCCGTTTACATATGCGCTGTGATCCGGATGATCATCGAGCCACTTTACAGCGTCTTCCAGCATATGATCATCGCAGAAATAGTCATCCCCGGAAAGTACGATGAAGTAATCTCCTGTGGATTCTCTCAGACCTCGCTTTATGACTTCCGATACACGGATGCTTGGAATGATATCCCCGGCTTCTCTCTGCATAACATAGTGCCGGATACCATCTCCCAGACTTCTTATATACTCGATACTGCCATCATTAGAACCATCATCGCCTATGATGATCTCAGTATTCCCGTACGTCTGTTTCTTGCAAGACTCTATCGCTCGAGGAAGATACTCTTTTTCGTTATACGAGATGATCAGTATTGTTGCTTTGGAATTTCCTGCCAAGTCAGATTACTCCCTTCACTTCTGAATACATCTCTTAAACTCGTCGTAATCACGAATGTAATCTTCAACCTTGTAGTAGTCTGAAGCAGCAACACAAAGGACAGAATCCTTCTGCAGCCAGAGCATCTCTCTCCATGTGCACTCCTCGATAACTACTCCGATACTCGGATCAGAAAGTTCGATCTCTTCCCTTCCGTTCTGATTTTCCAGAGTCAGCTGGATACGGCCGTACGGACAGAAAAGAAGCTGTTTCAATTCCTTATGCGCATGAAATCCTCTCCGTACACCCTCCGGAACTTTCGAAATATAGTAGATACGCTTTATATCAAAATCAACGTCATGTGAACCTTCAAAGAAAGACAGTTCGCCGGCATTTACTGTCGGGATAGTCTTGATACGGATCACTTTGCAGCCGGCGACCGATTCGCGGATATTGAATTCATCACCCTTCAGAACGGAATACCACTTAAGGTCATCCATCTCCTTGTAGCGCTCCAGTGCTTTTGCCGGAACATCAACGATCTCATGGAAATTGTGTTTGTCATAGAAACGGACGGCTCTCTCATTCTTTCTGGAAACACACCAGTAGACACTTTCAAGACCGAGCTCATCAAACGCCTTTTCGATGATTGCTTTCATGCCAAACCAGGAATATCCATGACCCATGGCCTCCGCGCGGACCGTGATTGCAAATTCCGCACTCCCGTCTTCGATATTCTTCAGGCTGACGGTACCCATATACTCATCCGTATCGGATACGATCGCATAGTGCTTGTTGGTATCGGAAATACTTGAATCAATAAATGCCTGACAATCCTCGATCGTCTTCGATGCAAAGTTTCCTCTGAGCTTTCCGACAACACTTTCATCGTGCATCCAGGCAAGCATCAGCGGCGCGTCTTTTCTCTCCAGTGTTCGCAATTCCATATCGTTACTCCATCAAAAGCCGTTGATCGCATCGATCACATAGCGGACCTGTTCATCTGTCATTCCGTAGTACATCGGAATGCTGAGTTCCGTGCTGCTGATCTCTTCAGCAACCGGGAGCGCGCCCTCCGGAATATTCATGTCTTTATAGCAATCCTGAAGATGCATCGGGATCGGATAGTGTTTATTGGTGCCGATGCCCTTTTCCTTCAGGTAGTTATCAAGAGCTTCGCGCTCCGCGCAGCGGATGCCGAAGATATGCCATACAGGTTCACAGTCCTGCTGAACTTCAGGAAGGATGACCTTCGGATTATTGATCCCTTCGAGATACATCTTCGCGATCCTTCTTCTGTCTGCATTTGTACGGTCGAGATTCTTAAGTTTTACAGAAAGGAACGCTGCCTGAAGCTCATCCAGACGGCTGTTGACGCCTTTATAGATGTGATGGTACTTATAGTCGGAACCATAATTTCCCAGCGCCCGAACCTTATCGGCCAGATCCTTATTGTCGGTTACTACCGCACCGGCATCTCCGAGAGCTCCGAGGTTCTTTCCTGGATAGAAGCTGAATCCCGCGATATCACCGAATGTTCCGACACGCTTTCCCTTATATGTCGCACCCTGTGCCTGCGCACAATCCTCAACAACATAAAGGTTATGCTTCTTTGCGACATCAAGGATCTCATCCATCTGGCAGGCCTGACCGTAAAGATGAACAGCGATCACCGCCTTAGTCTTCGGTGTAATAGCCGCCTCGATTTTCTTGGGATCGATATTGAAATAGCGGATATCCGGTTCAACAAAAACCGGAACAGCGCCGACGTATGTTACAGCGAGAGCCGTAGCGATATATGTGTTGGATGGAACAATAACTTCATCGCCGGCCTTCACACCCAGTGCGCGCAGAGCAAGGACAAGTGCGTCCAGGCCGTTGCCGACACCGACGCAATACTTGGTTCCGCAGTATTCAGCAAAAGCTTTCTCAAATGTCTCGTCTTCTTCGCCCTCGATGTACCAGGAGCGGGTCAGCACTCTATCAAATGCCTGACGCAATTCATCTCTTATCTCGTCTTCCATCGGTAAAAACGATACAAATGGTATTTTCATTCTTTATTCTCCCTTTTCGTTATGTCTCACCCGTTATGGGACCGATCTTGATTGAGTATTTTTTCTATTATACTCCTATCAACACGAATATTGCGTTTGTTGCCGAGAAATCGGAAGATGTTACAAATAAAGACGGGAAAATACCGAATCTTTATGCATAACCATTGTTTTCTTCCCTTAGATTCCACGCATGCGTTTCGATATGCGATTTTCATCTTGTCAAAACGGCTGTATTTTTCCGTTCCGATCAGCTTATCTCCATGATTGAACTTGATAAGATCGGCATAAAGAAGAGGGTGGATAATTCCAGAATTAGATACCCCACCATCTTCGTACCAGATCGAGACAATGTCATACGCACACTCGATCTTATGATCCATCATATACCGGTTTATAAATGGTCCGTCTTCCCAAAGCACATATTTCTCATCAAAATAGTTGTACTTCTTCATAACGTCATTTGTGAAATACATGGCACTTCCGGATGCCATATCGTAGAAGAAAGAGGTTACGAATGCCCGTCTCTGCTTATCCGGAGTATCCCACTTGGCAATTCTCTTTCTGTCTCTATAGTGCGGCAGAAGGGAATCCGGTTCCAGATCACCTTTATAAAGGATCCTCGAGGTGACAAGCACATCGCATTTTCTTCGTTCAAACTCTTTTACCACCTTGCCGACGGTTTCTTTTTCAAAAAAGATATCGCCCGCAGAGAGGTTCATGATATATTTTCCCTTCGCGAGCTTATATGCATGATTAATGTTTTTTACGGTACCCTGATTCTTCTCGTTATGCTCTATCACGATATCAAAAGAAGAATTCCTGTCACGGATAAAACTCTCGATCTCACTTCGGGGAAAATTGTCAGATCCATCGTCGCAAATGATATACTGGATATTCGGATACTCCTGTTCAAGCACCGATGCGATCGTCTTGTACAAGGTATCAAAATGGCGGTAAGTGAGTGTCACAACACTTACTAACGGCAAGCCGGAATCCATCTGTCCTATCCCTTCCATTCTTATTTCTCCAATCCTGTCATCATACGAAGAAACATATCCTTTAATCCTGTCGTCGCTTTCCATCCCAGGTTCTCTATTTTCGATGTGTCGAGATCCATGAATAGCGTGCCGGCATATCCCAGTTTTTGAATATCTTCTGCGATATCAAACTGTACCTCGATTTCTCCTCCGGCAATCTCATTTGCCACCAGTTCTGCCATCTCTTTAATGGAACAGTAGGTATCCGGATTCGCTACAGTGAACGCCTCTCCTGCGGGTGCCTTCTGAAGGCAGATCAGAAGCGCGGAGACAATGTCAGCGGTGTACACATAAGACCGCTCTGTCTCTCCCCTGGATTTCAAAACTATATTCTTTTTCTCCAAAGCACATCGCATGAACTGCGCGAACACACGGTTATCATCATATTTCACACCCGGTCCGAATGTCTGCGTCGCCCGAAGGATCACCGCCGGAACTCCATACTGCGAGTGGTAAGCATTGCATAATGCTTCAGATGCGATCTTGGCGATCGGATAACTGTTTCTTGCATTCATGGTCTCAAATCCGCCAACTTCGTTTTCGCTGACTTTATGGCCTCTTTCAGGGAATCCATACACCTCCATGGACGAAATGAAAATAACCTTCTTAACCGCCTTTTCTTTAGCAAGTTCAAGGATCTCTTTCGTTCCTTCGAAATTCGCACAGAGTGTATCGACCGGTCTTTCCGAGAAAAACTTACTGCTCGTCGGGCTGGCCATGTGAACGATATAATCGATTTTTTCCTCGATATCTATTCTTTGAGTAACATCATAGCCGATGATTTTTACATCTTTTGTTCCAAAAAGGGCTTCTGCCGCTTCCTTGTTTCTGACCGCAAGAATGATATCCATGTCGATGTTTTTCTCGCATTTGGCATAAAGAAGAGCATAAACAAAATTAGAACCGATAAGACCGGTACTTCCGGTAACAAGGATCGTGCTTCCGGAAAAGTCTTTCCAAACGATAGAAGCCTGATTAAAAACCGTCTTGCAATCTTCCAGCTGTATCTGATTCATCGTCTGTTTACACTCCAAATATCTGAGAATTTTCCCGCGCATCTACCAATGCCCGGAAAAGATAGAAATCTGTCGGTGTCGTGATCTTAATATTCTCGGGAGAACCCTCTACTGTATAGATATCGTAACCGTTCATCTGCATAAGATATGCCGTATCGATACAGTCCAGCATTCCTTCATCTACGGCTTTCTGATGTGCCTTTACCAGATCGGTAAGGCGGAATGACTGAGGAGCCTTTGCCATCTGGCACTTCTTTCTGTCAATGATCTGACCGACTTTATTATCAGTCTCAATTACCGCAATTGTTTCGATCGCCGGAGACACTGTAACTGCTGTGCCTGTCTTTTTTACTGATTCGATATTCTTACTGATCGTGTCATGATCGATCAGGGGTCTTACGCCATCATGCATAAGACAGATCGTATCCTCCGGGAAAAGCTCTGCTGCTTTCATGATTCCGTTATATCTGGACATCATGCCGGTTTCTCCGCCGGGAGTAACAAGTTTCACTTTGGTTATGCCGAATTTGCTGATGAGGGATTCGCAGTAACCGATCCATTCTTTTACACAAACAACGATGATGCCATCGATCTGTTCGTGCTCCTGGAATTTTTCCAGCGTATATATGATGATCGGTTTTCCATACAATTCCAAAAACTGCTTCGGCTTCGTCTTGGTATTCATTCGTTGTCCGGTTCCGCCGGCAAAGATGATCGCTATGTTCATGTCTTCTCCTCCCGTCTCACAATCTGTTCAGCATCGTTTTGGTAAAGTATTCAAATCCGCTTTCGTCATCACGTTTGAATGTTGATTTCTGCTTCAAAACGAAACGCTTGTCGTGCCACTTTTTCTTATACTTCGCATAAGCGCGGATATACTGCTCTTTATCGCCGAGGCTTCCGCCTTCAGACCATAATCTCAGGCATTCTTCCGCAAGGATCTGTCCTGAGTTACTCTTTGCAAAAAGGTTATGGAACTTGACACGGATCTTCTTGCCTAAAGAATAATCCATCGCGCCGACTACGTTATTTCCGTGCTGGCGGTAAAGGATATATCCGTTCTCGTCATAGATGATCGTTCCGAACAGTGCAGCCACTTCAACCACCCAGACATCGTGGATACGCTCTTTCAGGAGTTCTTTTGTCGGGCGGTTCTTCGGATCAGAAAGGAAGTCACGAAGCTGTTTATTAAATACAAAAGTGCAGCCGCTTGCTTTATTTCCGCGGAGCACCGCTCCGTACTTTACCTCCGGAGCACTGGAAAAACGGATCTTTCTATCTTCCAGATTCTCATCGGTGACGATCTGGTTCGAGCAGTAAAGTGCCATCCCGGAGATGCCGTTTATCTTGCTGATCCCTTCCGAGAGTTTATTCGGAAGCCAACTGTCATCCTGATCGGCAAAAGCATAATACTCACACTGATCCGGAGCCTTATAAAGAGCATTCATGAAGCTGTTTCCGACACCAACGTTCTCCTCGAAAGCAAGGATGATCTCCGGATACTTCTCTTTCATTTCCAGAAGGATCTTCCGTGTTTCCTCCTTCGGGGAACCGTCATCGCGGATATATAAAGTCACATCGACATCCGTCTGGGTCATGATCGATCGGATCTGTTCCTCCAGATAGGTAAGGCCGTTATATGTGCTCATTATTACACAGACAGATGGTTTCATGATCACTCCCTAAACAGCAGCCATGTTGAATATACACACGCCAGGAAATAAAGCGCAGTATATCCGATGGTGAAGAACCACTCCAGTCCGAAGATAACTCCGACAAACATAAACGGAATCATAAATCCGTCAGGTGAGATCACATTGAAAACGATCAGTTTGATCGGACCATAACTGGTCTTGTCGTTTACGACATTATCTTCGCCATGATATTTGAAGTGCATAAGCAGACGGGGATACAGGGCGAGAATTCCGCCAAGTCCGCCGAGTACAACATAATAGACGGTATTCGGATCTGTCTCGTCAAAAGCAGCAAAACCCATACCTACAAACATCAGGCTCAGTGCCACATAACCGGCAGCGGAGTCCCAGAGGTCTCCGTTCTTTGAGAACTGCTGTTTGAGTCTTGCGATACCGCCGTCAACATCATCCAGAACAGCCCATATCGCGAAGAAAACGACAGCTAGGATCTTAAGCGGAACAGTGTCCGCAACCATGAAGATTCCTGTACCGATGATCGGTGCCAGAAGCGATACAAATGAGACCTGATTGGGTGTTACTTTCGTATTGACCAGCGGCCACGTTACAAAATATGAGATCGTCTTCCAGACAAAATGAGCGAACACGTTTTTGAAGCCGGCCGTGTTCTCCGTCTTCTTTTTCTGTGTACCTTTTATTACTTCCTTCAGTGTCACTTAAGACATCCTCCTATACCAATTTATATGATAACATATCTGATTTCCTACGACAGGATCGCCTTGTAAAACTCCTCCATCGACCGGTCGATCGAGAATGTCTTAACGTATTCCTGATTAAAGGATCCGAAAGCGGAGCCTTCACCATTCATCATTTTCTTAACTCCATCTGTAAATCCGTCCGTGTCTTTCGGATCAAATAGAAGGCCGCCCTGTCCGTCTTTTATCAGGTCCGTGTTGCCACGGATCCTGGAGCATACGACCGGAAGCCCGGATGCCATCGCCTCAATCAGTGCGATGGAAAGACCTTCCTGGAATGTCGGAAATAGAAACAGATCGGAGGCGCTGTAGAACTCATCAACATTTCTGCAGAATCCCATAAATCTCACCTTGTCAGAGATGCCGAGCTCTCCGGCCAAAGTTTTCATCTGCTCCATCTGCGCACCTTCACCGCAGATCACATAGAGATAATCTTCCTTGATCTTTGAGAGTGCCTGAAGAGCTGTCGCATAGTTCTTTCGCGGGATCAGTTCAGCAACGGTCAGGATCACAAAGGCATCCTGGGGAATATCCAGTTTTTCGCGAAGTTCCTCTTTAGATGCCGATACATGTCCGAAACGGTTCAGATCGACACCGATCCCGTCAATCTTCACCTTCTTTTTCGCCTTGAACTTCAGAGAACGCTGATAGTCTTCCTCGTTGATCGTGACAAGAACATCCGTCTTTCTGGCCATCATCTTTTCAATCGGATAATAGAGCATCCAGTTCAGGCGGGGCGCCCCCTTAAAGAAATGGAATCCATGTGCCGTATAGATATTCTTGCACTTATACTTCTTTCCGGCCATTCGTCCGAGCACACCGCCGACAGGTTCCTGGGAAACGACAGCGTCGTATCTGTTTTCACGGACGAGTTTTTTCAGCATCTTATATGCTGTGAAATTCTTCGGTTTGAACGGGAATCTCTGGAATGGGATCTCATGAACTGTGAACCCGTGCTTCGATCTAAGCTCATCGATATAAAAGCCTGTCCTCGAGCAGGCGATCTCAACTGTATCTCCCTTATCCTGCCAATACTTGATATGCGGAATCAGGAAATTCCAAATCATAGAATCCGTTGTGCATACAACCAATATTCTCATACTATCTCCTATCAGACCAGATCCTCCCAGTTATCTTTTAACCGGATCATTCTCTCTTCCTGCTCTTCTTTTGACGGAACTGTCATGTAATCACCATATCGGTTGGTCAGATACCCTGCAGCATCTTTAGGTGCAAGAACTACCAATCCGTCTATTGTCACTTCGGATACGGGAAGCCATATCTCGCGTGGAAGTTTTTCTCCGAAGTATCGAAGTGCGCCAAAAGAAACCGTCATATTCTTTGATTTCTCATCATACTTGAGAAGTCTGTCGAGCCATTTAAAGATCCGCTTCTGGGAAAACGGAAGGAAGAAGAATGCGAAACACTTTCGGATACGCAAATTTCTTCGAAGTTCCTTACTGTCTTTTGCAAGATATGCCAGAAAAGGGTCATTCTTTTTATAGCATCTTCTACTGACATATCCCAGCTGGACCATATTGACCATGGTTCCCCGGATCTTGTCAGAAAAAGAAGAATCCTTGCAGCTGTCCAGCGGCAGTATGTCTATGTAAGCATATGGTTCGTAGATCTTCGATTCACCGATCGAACTGTCTACCAGCTTCGTAAGCTTTCCTTCTTCGCGGTAGAAATGAGCTGCCATGGTAATGACATGATTATCCTCCGGATAAACGATCTTATACTCTTTCGCGTATTCGGAATCAGCGAGTGCTTCTCGGAATTTATAATAGTCCGGGCGGGGCATGATCACATCAATATCGTCATCCCACGGAATGCAGGACTGATCTCTGACAGCACCGATCAGCGCGCCGGCTACCAGCATATAATCCAGGCCGTTCTCCCTGCAGATCCGGTCGAAAATGTGTAATGCCTTCAAGAGCTCCTGATTCACTGTGTGCGTCTCTTCAAGAGTCATTTTCCGGTAGAATTTTTTGTACTTTTCCTGTGCTACGATCTTATTTACGATCGACCCTGTTGATTTCATTTCCCACTCCTTATTTACTCATCAAAAACTCAAGAATCTATTTCCTGTAAAGAACGACGCCACAATTCCCTGTGGAGTATAAAGCACGATCCAAAGAAGAATCACCGCAAATACTATTCCCGTATACAGCGTATAGTCTATACAGTATCCCTTCACCGCGCGAAGTTTCCGGCTGATGATCCGGCTTGAACACAGTGTGATGATGATCGCAACCTCCACATACAGCAGGATATTGCAGTTTCTAAAGAATCGGACAAACTCCTCATTGATCATAACCATTGGGAGTGCAACGCTTGATAGAACAACAGCTCCTTTTGTCATCGAGGAAAAGCGCTGTATCTTAAGCAGGATCTTTTCTTTCGATCGATTATCCTGGGAGATACGCTTTATATCCATTCCCTGAATCGCGTTATCAGAAATCATGATCAGGAACAGATTTGCAATCTGGAGAGCAAACGGAAGCACAAAACCCAGGTTAGAGGAAGTCGTGAAGTATTTCTCATACTTTTCGGCGTCAATATATCCTAAGTCTTCTATCACTTCGATAAACGGAAGCCGGTTGCCATTAACAAATGTTAATGCACAGAAGACGAGAACAGCTATAAGGAATGCTCTATACAGCTTATTCATTTTCTTGCTGGCAGGGAAAAAGATGATCGGAAGATATATGATCATCGACACATGGAAAAGTGCAGACAGGGCAATCAGAATTCCGGCTATAATACGTTTTCTTACGGTGATGAGGTAGATAGCACCTACTAGAAGAGCAACAGAAATAGTGTTGCGGATCTGAACATAGTCGAAAAAGATCTGATATCCGCAAAACATCAGGATCACAGCGTGGACATTCGCGTGAAGTTTAATAACCGCAAAGCCGATAAGAAGTGCACACGTTGCGAAGAGCAGAACCAAAAACAAACTGTAGGGGATCCCCAGTGAGCTAAAGAAGTTCGCGCACTTTACATATCCTTTTTCCACACTGGCAGGATACCAGTGCTGTACATACCATTGAGAATAGTTGTGGTAATCCATATTTGACTGGTTGCCGGCCATCATAACAACAAGAGCCAAAGCAGAACCGATCCCGATCCACAGGTTGTTCTTTTTTATTATCAGCCAGACCAGATTTACAAAGACTATAGAAAAAAAGATCAATATCATTGCCATACTTTCTTTCACCCAGCCTTCACTTATGTATAACCGCAATCACAGTGCGGAACATCGTCAGTACATCCCGCCCGAATGAAAACCGGCGGATGCTCTCAAGATTCCATTTCATCTTATCCGGAAGAACCTCTTCAACATAAACACGATCCACATCATCCGCTGCATTAAGAAGTGTATCTTCATCTTTGTAACGGATACTGGCCTCGGATGTAATGCCGGCAGGAAGAAGCAGCGTCGCGTAATACTCAGGTTTATATTTTTCGACATACTTCACGGCTTCCGGACGGGTACCGACAAAGCTCATCGTACCGGCAAGAACATCCAGAAGCTGCGGAAGCTCATCCAGACGCACTCCGCGAAGTTTCTTTCCGATTTTAGTAATGCGGGCATCACTGCCCACCGTCACTGCTGTTCCAATCTTATCCGCGTTATTCACCATGGTGCGGAATTTATGAATACGGAACTTTTTTCCATACGTGGTCACCCGCTCCTGACGGTAGAAAACAGGTCCTTTTGAATCGCACTTGATCAAGATGGCAATAATAATCATCGGAAGAGCGCAGAGAATGAGCATGATTACAGAGAGTACTATGTCAAAAGCCCGCTTAAAGAAAAGACTGACAGGCTTTTTCCGAAGAATGTCGTAGTAGGGTCTTACTTCATCGGCCCTCATACATTCAGGTAACTTCTCCCATTTACGAACGATCATGCTCCGCTCCTCTTATATATAGCGACAGACTACTTCTTTAAAGTTACGGACCACATATTCCACATCTTCATCCGTAAGTTTGGTGTGAAGAGGCAGTGTAATCAGGTTTTCATAGTACGAGAAAGAATTCGGGAAATCCTTGATATCCCATCCAAGAGTTTTATATGCCGTCATCATCGGAAGCGGCTTATAGTGAACATTGGTAAGGACACCTCTCTCCGCCAGTTCAGTGATAATCTCATTTCTCTTCTCTTCACCAATTCCCGGAATACGTACCAGATAGAGGTGCTTACTGCTATTGATCTCGGGATTGTGATGGCAGAGGCGGGAAACACCCAATTCATCACAGACCTTATCATACTTGGAAATGATCTTCTCTCTTCTGTCGAGAAGGGAAAGATAACGGTCAAGCTGGCGAAGTCCGATCGCAGCCATCACATCCGTCATATTACACTTATACCAGGGACCGATAATATCATACTCCCAGGCTCCGACCTTCGTCTTGGCAAGAGCATCTTTATTCTGTCCATGTAGAGAAAGCAGCTGGTAAAATTTGTAGATCTCAGCATTATCAACGCCTTCGATCGGCTTCCAGGTTGCCGCTCCGCCTTCAGCGGTAGTGAAGTTTTTCACAGCATGGAAACTGAATCCGGTAAAGTCTGCTAAAGAACCACAGTATTTTCTTTCACCGTTCACTACACGGCTTCCGCCCAGACCATGTGCACAGTCTGAAATAATCACCACACGTCCAATCGCATTTTGAATACGGGACGAAAAATCGCCAAGAAGAGTGCCGTCACTTTTCTTTGGAACAAAGAGAGATTTCTTCTCATTTGCAATTTGCAGGATCTTCTCATAATCACAGACGATTCCTGCCAGGTCGACACAGACGATTGCTTTTGTCTTCGGGGAAATAGCTTCCGCAAGTTTCTGCATATCCATCTCCGGCATATGCGTATCCGGATCTCCGTCTTTTCGGATATCGACAAACTTAACGGTCGCACCACAATGGATCACTGCAGATGCAGACGCGGTATACGTGTATGCCGGAACGATTACTTCATCGCCCTCGCCAATGCCGCAGACACGAAGGTTCAATTCTTCTGCCGCTGTTGCGGAATTCAGGCAGACTACGCGATTACTCCATCTTTCCTGATCAGCATCGACATCGACATCTGTCTTTCCCGTCTCAATATAGGCCGCCAGTCTTCGCTCCAGAAGCTTGGTTCTCGGGCCTGTCGTGATCCATCCGGAACGCAGTGCATCACACACTTCATTTATCTCAAGATCCGAGATGTCCGGCGGACTAAATGGAATAATTCTCTTCGTTAAATTATCGTTTTCTTTCATATACGGTTATGCTCTTTCGCCTGTTTCAAAAACACTTTAAAATCTGTTCCCGGAAGCCCTCTTGGGCATACGAAAACAATCTCTACTATTATACAATACTTAAGTAGAAACTTCACCATAGCCATAAAGTGGATAAATGCAGTGATTGCAGGCGATTATTTGTTCAAACCGTCGATATCGGAGCGGCTTGTTTTACGTTACTCGATATAGTCAAATTCCAGATCGTAGATCCGAACCGGATCGCCTTCTTTACAGCCCGCCTTTTCAAGTGCATCGATAACGCCGTTTTTGCGAAGTGCTCTCTGGAAATATGCGAGTGATTCCGGATCATCGAAGTTGGTGGATTCAAGTACGACACGGATCCAGTCACCGAGTACACAGTACACGCCGTCTTCGATCTCGATAGTGAACTTCTCTTCCGGCTTGAACTCATAGAGAGTTTCTTCCTTAGCAGCTTCAGTAAGGATCGTCGGCGGGAGTTTCTGGATCTCCGAAGCGACATAATCTACCAGTTCTTTTGTGCCTTCGGAAATGGCTGCGCTCATCATGAATACCTTGTATCCGCGGTCTTCCATTTCCTTCTGGAAAGCTTTTGCCACTTTTTCATCCGCCTGGTCGATCTTATTTCCGACGACCACCTGCGGACGTGTCTCGAGAAGAGGATTGAACTGACGGAGTTCTTCATTGATCTGATCAAAATCAGAGATCGGTTCTCTGCCATCCTGCGCAGATACATCCACAACATGGATCAGAAGACGTGTTCTCTCAATATGACGAAGGAAGTCGTGACCGAGACCGTTTCCTTCGGATGCTCCCTCGATGAGTCCCGGGATATCCGCAACAACGAAGCTGGTATCACCGACGGAAACAACACCGAGCATCGGCTCAAGTGTCGTAAACGGATAGTCTGCGATCTTCGGCTTAGCAGATGTAATTACGGAAAGGAGTGTGGACTTACCCGCATTCGGGAATCCGACCAGTCCCACGTCCGCGATCAGTTTCAGTTCGATCGAGACATCTTTCTCTTCGCCCGGGATGCCGGCACGCGCGAACTTCGGAGCCTGACGGATCGCATTACTGAAGTGGATATTTCCCTGACCGCCGCGGCCGCCCTTACAGACAACTTCTTCCTGTCCGGGAGTCGTAAAATCGGCGATAACTTTTCCGGTCTCCAGATCTTTCATGACCGTTCCGACAGGAACGGCGATGCGGAGGTTCTCTCCGCCTTTTCCGTACATCTTCCTGTTCATGCCGTTCTGTCCGTTTTCCGCGACGAACTTATGCTTGAAACGGAAGTTCTGAAGTGTCGTTAATTCTTCGGAGGCGTAAAAGATCACATCGCCGCCCTTGCCGCCGTCTCCGCCGTCCGGTCCGCCGTTGGTGATGTATTTTTCCGTATGAAAAGAAACCATTCCGTTTCCGCCGTCGCCGGCCTTCAGATGGATCTTCGCATGATCAATAAACATGGATCGCGCCTCCTTTTTCTCGAATTTTTCCAGATTTTGTCGTTCAACGAGAAAAAATCGGGAAAAATCGCACTTTCGCTGATAAAAACAGGTGTTTTTCTCGAATTTTTCTCAAAAATAGTCCTTTTCAGGAAAAATGCGAGAAAAGTATATGCAAAAATAAAGGTCTGACCGAATATTCTTCAGGTCAGACCCTTTGATCAATTCATTTCCATTCCCAAGGGAAAGTCCCTGAATACCTGGCAAGAGATTACTGCTCTACCGGATATACGCTGACCTTCTTCTTGTCACGGCCCATACGCTCATACTTAACATGGCCGTCGATACGTGCATAAAGAGTATCGTCGGAACCGATGCCTACGTTTGTACCCGGGTGGATCTTTGTGCCGCGCTGTCTTACGAGGATGTTACCGGCAACTACCAGCTGTCCGTCACCCTTCTTAGCACCGAGACGCTTAGACTCAGAGTCACGACCGTTCTTGGTCGAACCCATACCCTTTTTATGAGCGAAGAGTTGCAAATTCATCTTTAACATGGTCAAGCCCTCCATTTTCTCATTTAGTCTTCGTTGTCACCCGTAGATAACCCGATCCGTAATCTTCTCTGACACTCTCTTCCACATCGAGGATACCTCTGATGATGGTCTTAAGGATCACATTGGCGGTCTCCCGCTCTTTTTCAGTGATGCCTTCCGGTGTCCATACCTCACAGAAATTACTTTCGTTTCCTGTGACCATATAGAAATCTTTCCACGAAAGCTGCTCTTCCAGTGCATTTACTGCGGTGGTAAAGAGTGTCGAGACCGAAGCACAGATGATATCTTTTCCTTCTTCCTCGTACCCTGCATGGCCCTCCGTGGAGAACCCCAGGATATTACCTTTCGAATCTTTCCATATGACGATCGAGATCATGATACAGGTACAACCTTCTTAGTTTCCGAATCAGCCCTTGATGCCGGTGATGCGGACGCGTGTGTACGGCTGTCTGTGGCCATTTGTTCTTCTATAGCCCTTCTTAGCCTTCATCTTGAATACGACGATCTTCTTGTTCTTGCCCTGCTTAACGATCTCGCCCTCAACGGAAGCCTTCAGATCAGCTCCAGCCTTGATACCGTTATCGTCTGCAACAGCGATGACCTGATCAAATGTGATCTTCTCACCAGCTTCGCCAGCGAGCTTCTCTACGAAGATCTCGTCGCCCTCGGCAACCTTGTACTGCTTGCCGCCTGTCAGAATAACTGCATACTGCATAAAAACGTTTCCCTCCTGTTCATCCAGTCTCGCTGTATCACTCAAGGCACTGGCGCTCTTTCCGCTCCAAAAGCACTGGAAAAAGGCACAGATTTAGAAGCCCGGCACATGCGGTCACCGAAATAGAATAGCACGCGATCTGCGTATCGTCAAGAGAAAAATCGGCGTTTCGGCGCCTTTCAGCGTAAAAAATAAGATGTCGAGTTTCGCTTTTGAAAACTTTGTCTTGGGCGGCGAGTTTTTTCGCATAGCGAAAAACTGTCTGAGTCGCAAAAGACACAAGTTTTCAAACTTCCGAAATACGAAAACTATTTGATCTTTTTGACCGAGGCGCCGAAGTCGATGACTGCCTTGAGGCGTACGCTTCGCGCTTCTCCGGTGTACTCTTCCTTCATGCGCTCGAGAAGGAGACGGACGGCAGTCTGTCCGATCTTGCGGATCGGCTGGATACCGATCGTCAGCGTCGGGTTGTAGACATGCGCGATCGTCTGGTTTTCAAATCCGACGAAGGAAAGATCCTCCGGGATCTGAATATGCTTCTCGTTGATATACATCACCGCGCCGCAGGTAAGGTCATTGCCGCTGGCAAAGACGGCCGTCGGGCGGTCCTTCTTCTGCATAAAATGCATCATCGCCATAAATCCGCTCTCTTCGGAAACATTCTCCAGATAAAGAAGA
>ONFC01000153.1 GCA_900317035.1 uncultured Eubacteriales bacterium | reverse complement strand
GAAGATGCTACTCTGAAATCCATTTACGTTATTCGACTTATCCCTTAAAAACGGTGCTAAAATAAGGGAAAAATCCCTTAAAAGTATTGCCTTTCCCTTAATTTCTGCACAGATTTAAGGGAAAGCGTGTGTAGGTGAGGGAAACGGGAAGAGTACATGCTACTATAGAACCAAGTAACTCAAGTTTAACTTGAATTCTTTCTTGAAACTTAAATCAGTGCTCGCTAAAATAAAGGTGTGAGATCATCTATTCTAATGGTGGATGGAGGTGATCCGCATGACCAAAAAGAAGATCGTTTATTACTTGATCAGAAAGAGAATACTTGGCAAAAAAGAGGGCGATAACTACTTTCTTTTCCAAGATGCAGAATGGGTAAATGATGAGAAGAATGTAATCAGAGATCGTCTCATGGGTTATGATCCTTTCGAACCGGAAGATTCGCCTTATGCGATCGGGAGCACTTGCGTGACGGATGGGATCGAAGAGATTTCTTCTGCTCAGGCAAAGAGAATCATAAGTGATCAGACCATGGAAACCTGAACGAAGGCTTTTTAGATTAGAGGTGAATATGAGTATCGGAACCAGCATTAAACAGCTTCGTGAGGAGCGTAAGTATACACAGGAACAGGTCGCGGATAAACTGGGTGTTACTTTCCAGGCGGTGTCTTCCTGGGAGCGTGATGAATATAAGCCTGACACGGACAAGCTCATCCGGCTTGCGGAACTCTTCGATGTTTCTGTCTCTGCGATCGTCGAGGAGAAGCGCGGGGTCTTTAAGACCAGGCAGACTATCTATAACTGGGAACACATGAAGACGTACGTGAAAACGACGGCGAAGAATCTCAAACTGAAAAATACGCTGAAGGCAGTTGATTTTGCCGTGGAGGCACATAAGGGACAGACGCGCAAAAAATCAGATGTTCCGTATATCTATCACCCGCTGAACCTGGCCTGCCATGCCCTGTCCATGGGGATCAAAGACGATGATGTGATCGCTGCTTGCCTGCTCCATGATGTCGTTGAGGATTGTAGTAAGAAACTTGAAGATCTTCCTGTTGATGATGCGGTAAAAGAACTTGTCGGGCTTCTTTCGCATGAAAAGACCGCCAGTGAGGATCGTGATTCCGTCATGAAAGCCTACTATAAAGCGATAGCGGACAATCCGAAGGCTGCATTGATCAAATGCATGGACAGATGCAACAACATCACGACCATGGCGTGGGGGTTAAGCCGTGAAAGGATTTTCCGGATGATTAAGGAAACGGAAAAGTATTTTCCCGCCCTGCTGGATGTCTTAAAGGCGCAGCCGGAATATAACGATGCCGCATGGCTCCTTCGATATCAGATCGAAAGCATGCTGGAGATCTATAAGAGGTTAATGTAAATGCTATAATGTGCAGGAAGAAATGGCGTGCCCATTGAATGGGTTTTGTGGGATTTAGTGATCGGGGTTGCGGATTAAGGAGGAAAAAATGACGGAACAATTGAAAAAGGCGATGAACGAGAGGCACACGGTCAGAAAGTTTGACGGGACGTCTTTATCCGACGCCGAGAAAAGCACTCTTCGATCGAGAGTAGATGAGTTAAATACGAAATACGATCTTTCTATCGTTCTTCTCGAAAGTGAGAAGACGCCGGTGAACTTTATCGGTAAAGTCGTTCTGGGCGGAGCGGGCGTAAATACCTATTTCGTCCTGGCGGCAGATGACCGGGAAGGAATAGATGAAGTGCTCGGTTATGCCGGATCTGACCTGTGCCTTTATGCGCAGATGAACGGTCTCAATACCTGGTGGATCGCGGGAACTTTTAACAAGAAATTTGTGGGAAGCCAGGTCGAGGGGAAAAAGATCGTAAGCATTATCGCCGTAGGTCACGGAAAGACACAGGGCGTACCGCATAAGAGTAAGGATAAAGATCAGGTCAGCAGCTACTTAGGCGAAGCACCGGAGTGGTTTGAAAACGGTGTTGCGGCAGCGCTTCTTGCGCCGACCGCGCTGAATAAACAGGATTTCCATATCTCCGGTGAAGGCAGAAAGGTGTCTCTGACGTATAAAAACGGACCGATGTCCGGCATCGACAAAGGGATCGTGAAGCATCACTTTGAGCTGGGCGCGGGGCTCGAGAATTTCGAGTGGGTATAACTATTCCATAAAAAATTCTTGAAAAACGATGTATAATAGAACTATCACTTGAGTCCAATGAGCTGCATCCGGCACTGAAGAGATAGGAGATTAGGACATGATCTGTTTCGACCATCTGCCATTAGATTCTGATATCCTGAAGGCTCTTAGGGAATTGACAATCAATTACGTGTTCCAGCCCATCTTCCTGCCGGACGGGAAGACAGTGTATGCATGGGAAGCGTTTATGCGTCCGGAAGATATGACGATCACCGATCTTATCGCTGAATACGCGAAAGCAGATAAGCTGCATGTTCTGGAGGTAGCTACCTTCTTCGGGGCGATGCAGGCGTTTTTCCAGAGAGGCTATGAACAGAGAGTCGCGATCAATTCATTCCCCTGTGATTGTATGCGTCCGGAGGAAGCAGAAGTTTTCCTGGACTATTTCGGAGAGAAGATCCGTGGAAGGATGATCATCGAGAGCCTGGAGTATCCGTATTTCTCATCGGAACACTGGGATGAAAAGAACAGATCCGTCAGACGTATGGATAATCTTCTTGCGGCGGATGACTTCGGCACCGGGATCAACGATCTTGATCTGGTAGATCACATGTCTCCGCATATCGTAAAACTCGATAGAGATTTGATCTCGGGAATCGATCATATTAAGGAGAAGCAGGAGCAGGTAAAAGAACTTCTGCCTATTTTCCATTCGAAGGACATCCTGGTCGTTGCTGAAGGCATCGAAGAAAAAGAAGAGTTCGAATGTCTCGTGGCGCTCGGCGTCGATCTTTTCCAGGGGTATTATCTCGCAAGACCTGCGTGAGGACCAGTACAGATCTGGAGGAGTTCCTGGTATGATGGGTGAGATAAACATGAAAAAGATTATATGCATACTGTTGGTGGTTGTCTTTGTTTGCCTTCCTGCAGGATGCTCCGGCAAACAGAAAGAAACAAGTGAGATGACTGAGACCACGGAGGATCCTTTTGAAACGTCTTCTGCGATTATCAAATCGAAGTGTGATGAGTGGGGGATAGAGAAGGGAACAGCGAGAATAGAAACCGATTCCTCGATATACGTGGATTGGAGATCCGGTGATGAGATATTAGAGTTGAGTTATAAGTGTGCTTTTCAAGAGGAGTTTGCTAAGGACTGGTTTGATCAATCTCTCTATGGCACTGACAACCCGTGCAAATATATTCCTAATGGTTATCACGATTCCGAGGCGATAGAAGAACTGGATAAAGAACCGAGACGGCAGATCCTTCCGGGGTATCATGCGGGTACACCTGATCTATGGGTGCTGGTCCAAAATGGCAGGGAATATTTCTTTCTCTACGGAAAAGGAGAGGAACAGGTGAAACGGGTGGAGGAACTGTCCCGGGAATTAAATATATATATTAAATAATATGCAACAAAGAGGCAGTATTCCTCGTCTAATAGGTGAAGTGTTTATCAGAACAAAGGAGGGTGGATCTGATGAAAACTTACATCAAAGTCTGGGTTATTATCGCGCTGATCGCTAATATAGCCGGGTTTGCGCTGCTTCAGTCTAAAAGCGGGGATCTTATCCGGAACAACAAAGCATACAGCAAAGTATATCCGTGTTATCATAGCGTCGATTATGAATTGATCCATGATCCTCGCGGTTTTGATGTCGTCCAACTGAAAGAAGGTCGCGAGCGAGGACCCAGTCTCCAAGTTACGGAGAATCTGAAAAGTGATGCATCCGTCATCCTTGAGATCCTTCTCTGCTTCGATATCGCACTCGCCGGAGTTGCGATCCTCCTTTACATGATCCTATCCAATTTAGCGGATAGAAAGCTCGTGATGAGTTCTGTTTTCTCCATGGTTCTGCTTATGTTTATCGGCGGTGCCGTCTATGGCGGTTTCTATATGTTCCATTGGCTCCGGGAACCGGGTGAGATCCGTGATGAGGTCCACTACAATGCACCGATTATCTATCTTTACGATGAGCAGGAGCGCGAGGCGACGGTCAAACTTGATCTGAACGGTGATCTGACCTGCACCTATCCGAAATATAACGAGGAGACCGGCTGGGTCGTGAAGACTTCTTCCGACGGAGTTCTGACCGACAGCACCGGCCGCCAGTATGAGTATCTCTACTGGGAGGCAGATCTGAATACGGTGCCGGACTTCTCTAAGGGCTTCTGCGTTCGCGGAGAAGATTCCGCTGCTTTTCTCGAGGAAGCACTTTCCGACCTGGGGCTGACTGACACGGAAGCGAATGCATTCATTATGTACTGGCTTCCGCAGCTGGAAGAAAATCCATACAACGTGATCTCGTTCCAGACCGAGACATATGAGAACGTAGCGAAACTTAATGTCGATCCGCTCCCGGATACAGTCGTCCGT
>ONFC01000095.1 GCA_900317035.1 uncultured Eubacteriales bacterium | reverse complement strand
TTCAAGGTGCTGGGGTTCTCGGACCACTCGCCGCAGCCTTTTGAAGAGGAGTTTTATTCGTGGATCCGCATGCGCATGTCCGAACTTCCGGACTATACGGAGACCCTCGTAAAACTCCGGGAAGAATATAAAAAGGACATTCAGATCCTGATCGGATACGAAGTGGAGTATTCGAGAAAGTATTTCCCGGCGCTGATGGAAGAACTGAAGAAGTTCCCGCTGGATTATCTTATCCAGGGACAGCACTTCGCGCCGAATGAAGTCGAAGGCATCTACGTCGGTGAGAAGACGGATAAAGAGGAGAACCTGATCTGCTACGTGGATACCACGGTCGAAGGCATGGAGACAGGACTTTTCACGTATCTCGCACACCCGGATCTGGTGAACTATACAGGACCGGATGAGATCTTCTGCAAGCACATGAAGCGCATCGTTGAAAAGTCGATCGAGCTGGATATCCCTCTGGAAGTGAATATGTACGGATTTTCCGACGGACGTAATTATCCCTGCGACCGTTTCTTCCGCATGGCGAAGGACATGGGCGCGAAGTTCGTCCTCGGATGCGACGCCCACCAGACGCTGCTATTAAGACAGCCCGAAAACACGCCGGGGCTAAGTGCTTTTCTGGAAAAACACGGCATCGATACAGGCGACAATTTCGTCGAGATCAAAGATCCTCACGCTGCCTGGAAACAGGTAAAGTGAGCGCACTTTTTGGAAGCCTGCTTTCGCACATACGCCATGGCTCAATTAAGACCGAGCTCCGAAAGGATCGTATTGATCTCGTCCACGTCAGCGTCGGTACAATCTGTAACAGTGATTTTCAGAGTGTGATTGGAGAAAATGATGAACCGTCGATAGGCGTCTTTCATCGCGTCACCCTCGGGCTTCTGACCGCGGAATTCGTAGGACATCCAGCCGCCGGAAAGATTTCCGGTATACCTGCCATCAGCGATCGCTTCCTCGATCTCCGTGTAGTCCTGAAGACCGTCGATAAGCGCTCCGTTCACCGAATCTTCCTTTACGATCTCGAAAGTGATCCGGGAATCCTTGGAGAAATTATTAAATCCGTCACGATTCTTCTTTGATTCCGTGTATCCGTGCTTTTCCATGACCTCGGAATAGTGAGTATCAGTAAGGCCGGAATCCAGCATACGATACAGTCGGTCGTACTCCTGCTGGGAGATCTCAAGATCGGACAGAAGCTGCTGCATCGCCTCTTTATAGGAATCGTTTATAAATTGCGGATCGGAAGAAGGACCCAGATACTCAGAGCGGATAATCGCCGGGAAAACGTCCTCGAAATCACCGTTTATGCGGTAACCCAGAGAGACATGTGGATCGAGCCGGATCTCGCCGCGAATGATGTAGTCTTTATCTTCGGCCCGGTTTCTCATGAACTCCGTAAGCTCGGGAGCCATCTCCTCGAGAGGCCACAGATTCTCCAGACCATTGAACCCGACCGGTGCTTCCAGAGCGTATTTGAGCATCTTCTTGTAGGTCGGAGCCCAGTTTACCGGAGATGCGAGGAACAGAAGAAGTGCTTCGTCCTCTTTTTTCTTATGAACTGTCATCTTAAACTCCGCCCAGTCATCGCTTCCGGCCACGAACTCATATTCGTAGGAGTAAAGCTCGGTCATCGCCCGATAAAGGGGCAGATCGGAATATGAATACTCGCTCGTCTCAAAGCCCAGATAGAAGCCGTCGCTGTTTAAGTAATCCATATCCATGTCTATAACATGGGCCATGAATTCACGGAACAGCGTGTCGAGCTTCGCGTTTGTCATCGGGAGTTCTTTGAGCACGATATCGAACTGTTTTTTGCACTCCTTGAAAAGCACTTTCGTGTCTTTTATTTTGCAGGTCCCGCTGTCTGTATCGCAGTCCAGCGTCAGCGTGATCGGCTTATTTATGTATGTATCCGCCTCCTGAAGGTAGTGGAGAATATCTTCCGAGCTGGGCTCGACGGAAGAGCGCAGGGACTTCTTTGCATCGATCAGGTCGAGGCTGACATCGAGTTTTCCTTCGTCGCCGTCCAGTGTGAAATCGCCGAACGTGAACTTCAGGTGACTGAGATATGCCTGCCAGAATGGAAGATATTCCGGAGTCGGGTAGATATCGTCCTTGCTATCGTCATCGGACTTCGAATTCTTATCGCCATTCAGCTGAAGAACATCCTGAAACGGATCATCTTCCGGATCGCAGTAGCGGGAGAGCTTATCCAGTTTGCCGGTCGACAGAAAAACGATATAGTTCTCGACTACGCCTTCCGCCGTCTTTTTCATCTCTTTCGTTTTCTTATTCCCGGAACAGCCGGCCGTGCCGACGAGTAAAACCGCGCTCATTAGAAAAGCACTTATACGTGTCATTCCTTTTTTCATAGTTCTCCCTTTTCCTTCCCGATACTTCAGGCAGCTTCCTGAAGATTGTTTCCGATAACAGTATAGCACGACTCGGAAAATTTGGGGCGTGAAAGGGGAGAGGACCCGCGCGGGGATCCGGGTATTCCTGCGGCCGGGCCGGCTCCATGCGGGGATCCGCCGGATCAGATGATCCAGAGGCCGGGCCAGCTCCGTGCGGGGATCCGGAGGATAAGATGATCGCGCGGCCGCCCCCGGCGGAAAACCTTATGAGCGGACGGAGAGGGCGCGCAGGGAATTAAGGATCGCGAGGATCAGGACGCCGACGTCACCGAAAATAGCGACGCGCATGCCGACCAGACCCAGTGCGCCGAGCACCATGATCGCGACCTTGACCAGGATCGAGAAGACGATATTTTCGGTGACGATCCGCATCGTTTTTCTTCCGATGCGGATCGCCTCGGGGATCTTGCTTAAGTGGTCGTCCATCAGAACGACGTCCGCGGCCTCGATCGCGGCGTCCGATCCGAGCGCGCCCATCGCGATGCCGACGTCCGCGCGGGTCAGGACCGGTGCGTCATTGATGCCGTCACCGACAAAGGCGACGAGACCGGAAGATCTGGAAAGATCGGAGGAAGCGCCGGAGCCTTCCGAAGCGGAAGCCGCCGCGGATGATGCGGAAGCTGCACCGGAAGCAGATGCTGCGGGACGGGTGCTTTTCGCGCCGAGAATGGACTCGAGATGATCGACCTTCTGCGCCGGGAGAAGTCCTGCATGATAGTTCGTGATGCCGACCTCAGCTGCGACTTTCGATGCGACTTTTTCATTGTCGCCGGTGAGCATGACGATGTCTCTGACACCGGCTTTCCGCATGGCGGAAACCGCAGCCTTCGAGTCTTTCTTGATCACGTCGTTGATGATGATGTGTCCGAGATACTCGGCGCCGCAGGACACATGAACGACCGTGCCGGGAAGGTGGCATTCGTGGAAGTCCGCATGCACATCCTCCATGAGCTTGCCGTTTCCGACGAAATACTCTTTGTTATCGATCACCGCGCGGATACCGCGGCCGGCGATCTCCTCGACGTCACCGAGACGCGAGGCATCGATGTGCGTGCCATGTGCTTTTACGATGGACTCCGCGACCGGGTGGTGCGAGCGGCTCTCCGCAAGCGCGGCGATATCGATCAGCTCATCGGCATCGATCTGGTTCGGGTGGATGTCTTCTACGGCAAATGCACCTTCCGTGAGGGTTCCTGTTTTGTCGAGCACGACGGTGTCGATCTTAGAGAGGGCTTCCAGGTAGTTGCTGCCTTTGACGAGGATGCCGCGGCGCGAGCAGGCGCCGATCCCGCCGAAGAACGAGAGCGGGACGGATACGACGAGTGCGCACGGGCAGGAGACTACGAGGAAAATAAGACCTCTGTAGATACTGCCGGACACGCCGAGGTCCGTGAAGATCGCGCAGATCACGGCGATCAGGACCGCGAGGGCCACGACGACGGGGGTATAGATACGGGCGAATTTGGTGATGAACTTCTCGGAGCGCGCTTTCTTATCGGTGCTGTTTTCGACCAGCTCGAGGATGCGCGCCACGGTGCTGTTTTCGTACGCGGTCGTGGTCGTGACCTTGATCGCGGAACTCAGGTTGATCGAGCCCGAATAGACGGAGCTTCCGGGAGCGGCCTCGACCGGCAGGCTCTCGCCCGTCAGTGCTGCGGTATTCAGCGATGTGGAACCTTCGGAGATCACGCCGTCGATCGGGACTTTCTCGCCGGGCTTGACGAGGATGGTCTCGCCGACCAGAACCTCCGACGGATCGACTTCTTCCTCGGCGCCGTCACGAAGTACGATAGCGGTGTCCGGGCAGATGTCCATCATCGCGGCGATCGACTTCCTGCTCTTTCCGACGGCGATGGACTGGAACAGTTCACCGACCTGGTAGAAGAGCATAACAGCGGTCGCCTCAGGATATTCTCCGATGGCAAAAGCACCTGCCGTGGCGATCATCATGAGAAATTCCTCGTCTAGAAAATCACCTGTACCGATCTTCTTTATCGCTCCTTTTATTACATCGAGTCCGACGATCAGGTAGGGGATGAGGTAGATCACGATCATCGCGGCGCGGCGAAGGATAGGTGCTGCGCCATCATCAGAACTTCCGAAAACATTCTCCAGAATGTCCGAAAGCGGAAGAAAATGCAGCACCACCAGCAATACTGCGGAGGTGAGGATACGGATCAGGATTTTCTTCTGCTTTCTGGTCATAGTTCTTTTTCCTTTGTTCTAGGTTTGGTTCTATTTTTCGCACTTTTTTAGAACGAAACATAGAACATTCCCCGTTTGTTCTAGGTTTGGTTCTATTTTCCACACATTTTTAGAACGAAACATAGAACAGAGGGGTGAATATCCGGTTACAAGATGATCCTGCAGTCCGGCTCTACCTTGCTGACGCACTTGACGGCGTCTTTGAGCACGGCGTCGAATTTGTCGTCATCGGCTTCGAGGATCATCTTCTGAGCCATGAAGTTGATGGAAACCTTGGTAACGCCCGGGAGCTTGGAGATCGCATCCTCCATCTTCGCGGCGCAGTTTGCGCAGTCGAGATCTTCGAGCTTAAATGTTCTTTTCATATTATTGTCCTCCGTTTTCGATCTTTATCATCTTTTCAGTGCGTTCATATGAACAATCATTCATATGTCTGACAATTCATATGATACACCTTTTGCAGAGAATGTCTATACCTTTTTCGAAAAAAGTTGGGAAGCAGATCGAAAAGTTGACGAGCAGCGCTGCAACATGACGGGAAGATCCCACGGATGACGAGCAGCGCTGCAGCATGGCGGGAAGATCCGGCATATGTAAAAGCAGTAAACCGTGTGTAAAATCATGGTTGACTACTCAAGCGTGAAGTGGTATCTTCTTTGACGGAGAACATCAGGCGGCGAAGACCTGGCCATATGAGTCAGTATCGGCCTGAAAAACAGAACAGCGAAGACCTGAATCTGTCAGGCAAGAAGCGATGAAAACAAAGAATACGAAAAACACAAAAGAAGCGCTGCTAGTGCTTTTTGAAAAGAATAAGGGAAGGTTCTTCTCGGGTGAGGAGATCGCGGAGACGCTATCGGTGTCGCGTGCGGCTGTCTGGAAGGCGGTCGTGTCACTGCGCGAGGACGGCTACGCGATCGAGGCGCAGAAGGGAAAGGGCTACTGTCTGTCGCCGGATACGGACATCGTGTCGGCGCAGGGCATGGCGAAGTACCTGAAGCAGGACCTGGATCTGGACCTGGTGGTCTTCGATGAGGTCACCTCGACCAATACTCTTTTAAAAGAAAGAGCGGCGGCCGGGGCGGAAGAAGGCACCGTGATCATCGCCAATTCCCAGACCGGCGGCAAAGGCCGGATGGGCCGCTCGTTTTATTCTCCATTAAACACAGGACTTTACATCAGCATCCTTCTGCGGCCGGACTCGATGCCCGCGCAGGAAGCGCTGAAGATCACGACGATGTCGGCCGTGGCCGCCTGCAGAGCGATCGAAACAGTGCTTTTGCCGGAGGAGGAACGCCCGCAGATCAAGTGGGTGAACGATATTTTTCTTCATGGAAAGAAGGTCGTGGGCATCCTGACCGAGGCGTCCATGAGCATGGAAAACGGCAATCTCGAATACGCGGTGCCCGGCATCGGATTCAATGTATATTTGCCCGAGGGAGGATTCCCGGAGGAACTGAAAAACATCGCGGGGGCGATCCTTCCGGACCGCGTGCCCGACGCGAAGAACAGAATAGCCGCGGAGTTTCTGAATCATTTCTTTGCGATCTACCGCTCGAAAGACCACGGTGATTACGCGGCCGAATATAAAAGAAGAAGCTTAGTACTCGGGAAAAATGTGGATGTGATCCCGACCGGAGGCGGCAAGACCCGCCGCGCGAAGGTCCTCGACATCACGGAGGACTGCGGGCTTCTCGTGGAGTTTAAGGACGGCACAAAGGAGGTCCTTTCCTCCGGCGAAGTGAGCGTCCGCCCGGAAAAGTAATGCTTCCGGATGCGCCGCGCCGAAAAACGTTGCCCGCGTGGCCGGTATAAAAATGAATATAGACTGTTTTCGATCCCGCCCGCTGATGTTCTCCAAAACACATGAGGGAAGATGAGATATATGAAAACCAGTAATCGTGAAAAAACCTATAAGATCGCACTCGTTGCTATGTTTGCCGCGCTGTCGGCGATCGGTGCCTTTATCCGTGTACCGATGCCGATGGTACCTTTTACGCTGCAGCTTTTCTTTACGACGATGGCCGGACTTCTGCTCGGCGGCGAGCTCGGCGCGCTCTCGGTCGGCGTTTATGTGCTTCTGGGACTTCTGGGAATCCCGGTATTTACCGGCGGAGGCGGATTCTCGTATGTTCTGCAGCCGAGCTTCGGCTATCTCCTGGGCATGATCCCCGGTGCTTTTGTAACAGGAAAACTGACACAGACGAAGGACGGAAAGCCGGGCTGGATCCGCATTATCCTTGCCTGCTATGCGGGACTGATGATGGTCTATCTCGTCGGCGTGCCGTACCTTTACATGGTGTGCCGTTTCCACCTCGATAAGATCATCGGATTCCGCGTGCTGCTTCTAGACTACTTCCTAACCTTCATGCCGGCTGATGCCATCAAGATGGTACTCGCAACGATCGTCGGATACCGCCTGATCCCGGTGCTGAGAAAGCCGAGAAAGAAAAACACCGAAAAAAACCCGGTAGTATAATTCTTCATCAGTTGCGCGATTCTCACAAATACTTATGCTACAATGAAAAGTAGCCGCGAAAAGTGCTTTTCGCGAAGAAATCAAAAATAGAAGTAGAGTGAGGATGTGACTTATGAAGATCGGTTGTGTAAAAGAGATCAAGAACAATGAGTTCCGCGTCGGCTTGACGCCGGACAACGTAAAGGCCTACGTCGCCGCCGGCCACCATGTGTACATGGAAAAGGGCGCGGGCGTCGGTTCCGGTTTTTCGGACAATGAGTACGTCGACGCGGGCGCGTCGCTGATCGACAACGCCGCCGATGTATGGCATCTCGTGGACATGATGGTCAAGGTCAAGGAACCGCTTCCGGAGGAATATCCGCTGTTCCGTGACGGCCTCATCCTCTATACATATCTCCATCTCGCCGCGGATAAAGAGCAGGCGGATGCGCTTCTCGCCGGCAAGGTGAAGGCAGTTGCTTACGAGACACTTCAGGAAAAGGACCGTTCGCTTCCTTGTCTGGCGCCGATGTCCCAGATCGCGGGCCGTCTTTCCATTCAGGAAGGCGCGAAGTATCTCGAGAAAAAGTTCGGCGGTGAGGGCATTCTGCTCGCAGGTGTTCCGGGAACCCCGAAGGCAAATGTCGTTATCCTCGGCGGCGGAACGGTCGGCATGAACGCCTGCAAGATCGCTGTCGGCATGGGCGCAAATGTCACGATCCTCGACGTCAATCTCAAGCGTCTCGAGGAACTCGACAACATGTTCGGTGCGCACATCCAGACCCTCGTAAGTAATGATTCGAATGTCGAGCGTGCCTGCAAGGATGCGGACCTCGTCATCGGTTCTGTCCTGATCCCGGGCGGTTCCACACCGAAGCTCTTTAAGAAAAAGTATCTGCCGGAGATGAAGGACGGCGCGGTATTTGTTGATGTCGCGATCGACCAGGGCGGCTGCGGTGAATCTTCTCACGTTACGACTCACGACGATCCGGTCTTCATCGAGGACGGCGT
>ONFC01000006.1 GCA_900317035.1 uncultured Eubacteriales bacterium | reverse complement strand
GAACCGGTAACATCACCGGTGATGTTTGTCGGAACGAGGAAAAGACCGGCAGTCGTATTGTACTTAACAGAAGAAGCATTTCTGATGTTCCAAATGATGCTCTTGGTCATGTATTTTTCTACATGCGCATTGTGGAGAGAGTCCTCACCGCTACATGTCGTTGTTGAATCAAAAGAGTGATCTGCATGTTCTTTTCCGTTTGCTGTATCAAGCGTAAAATCCTCTCCAACGATCTGCATTCTATACTGGCAGAGTTCGAGAGGTCCGGTACCGAGCATATTGAAAACGACGTTTGTGGAGGGATCCTTGATGATAAGAAGTCCGTCAGACTTCTGGATCGCTTTTTCCAGATTGGATCCGCCCTCAACATTGATATAGATGGTTGCATCTTTGAACTGGGGATCCGAAAGATCGATCGTTGCTCCGCTGTCACCACGCTTCGTCGCGATCGTATCACCGTCAAATGCACTCTTCGCAGCAAGAATGTCTGACTGCTTCACGATCTTTCCGATCATGGAATCTACGTTTTGCTTAAGGACGCTATAGTCGTAAGTTCTATAAAGAACATTCGCTTTGCAGGAATCATCGTAAACGAAATAGTCATCTTCGTGTGCCGACATATCATATGTGGTATCGATGACAAAGTCCATCTCGCTCATGGCATATGTCTGACCGAATCTTGCATAGGATCCGTTCTCGACGGACGCGATGATAAACTGTGCAGGCTTACTTCCGGCCAGGTCGACATCGCAGTTATTTGCTGCCTGCGGATTGATAAACTTATTCGTGGCATAAGTCGTCTCCATGTGGCCCTTCTGATCGAGCGTATCACTTAAGATACCATAGTCGATCGCACGACCCAGGATCGTACTGTAGTTGATCAGACTCGCAGAGTCATAGTCCAGCAGACTGCCGTCTGCATACACGGTAGAAGAACCGATTTTAAATCCGTTCCCGTCTTTAGACCTGCGGATCGCTATGGTCCCGACCACAAGTGATGTCGCCAGCACCAGACTCGAAATACCTACAAATTTCTTGCTGCGGAATAATTTTTTCATGTGCATCCCCTTCTGTTTAATGTCCTAAACCAACGCTGTCAAAGCAATTCTGAAATCGTTCACAAACAATTTCTTATGTTAAGTATAAAGGGATTTTTAGGAAAAACAACCTGAAAAAGTCTGTAAACACTTAGAAAATCTATATTTTTAGAAAATTGAAACAGTTTGTTAACAATAAATTTTGTATTTTGCGTCATCGCGTAACAAAAAAGACTGTCTTGTAACACAAGACAGTCTCTTCGTTCAATCAGTAAAAAATTGACTTACGCTTTTGCTGCGTTAGCGGCCTTTGCCAGTCTGGACTTCTTTCTTGCTGCAGCATTCTTGTGGATATATCCCTTTGCTGCTGCCTTATCCAGTGCAACCTGTGCGTCCTTAACGAGCTCAGCGGAATTATTATCAGAGGCGGCGATAGAAGCCGTTGCCTTCTTGACAATGGTGCGCATCTCGCTCTTCTTCATCTTATTCGCTAAGGTCTTCTTTTCAGCAACCTTCACGCGCTTACATGCGGACTTGATATTCGGCATTTCCTTCACCTCCATCAGTTATTATCTTCATTCAGACACCGAGACATTTTACCATGCTTATTTATGTGGTGCAAGAGTTTTTTTGATTTTTCGGCAAAAATTCTCCGGATGCCGTATTATTCGCCAAAACCGTCCTTCGTCGCTTCGTATAGACCGATACTGGTCGCAATCGGGAGATTCAGGCTGTCGATATTATTTGTATGCTCGATACGTACCGGACATCCAACCTTTGCAAAGGATGCCGGAAGTCCCGTTGCCTCATTTCCCATGATAAGAGAGAACGGTTTTTCGATCTTCGTCTCATGCAGGAGCGTGCTCCCATCGAGCATGAACGGATAGAAGTGCCTGTTCCCTGCACCATCGGTCTTCTCATATTCTTCCCAGCTGTCGTAATACTTAAAACGGATGCGGGCCAGCGCGCCCATGGAAGCCCGGATGACCTTCGGATCAAAAAAGTCCACTCCCGGACGGATGATTGCGATATCCGTCACGCCAAAACCCGCTGCCGAGCGGATGATCGTTCCCGCATTTCCCGAGTTTCCGGGATTTACGAGGACCACATGAGATGCGTCCCTATCCAGTTCTGATGTGTATTTTTTGATCATGGCGATCACGAAGCAGTTCTCTTTCTGGGAAAGGATCTGGAATGCCTTATCGTTTACATCGCAGGGAATATGCCGTTCCTTACAGATCTTCAGGATCTTCTCTTTCGTTTCAGATTCGTAAAAAGCACTGTGCAGATATACCTGAGTCACCGCCTCCGGACGGATGTTGAGATACTCCATGCTCACCGTCGCGCCGAGACAGTACGTTACTATATCTTCCTTTTTATATCTTTTAACTGCCATTTTTTATAACCGTATGATGCGATCCGCGGTAAGCATGCTCTGCAGAAGATCCGCCATATCCTCACAGATGATCCTCGGATCCTCCGGGATCTTTCCCAGATAAAAAAGAGTTTCATTACAAGCTTTAACAACGATCTCTCTGTCGAGGATGTCTTTCCAGCACGGGAAACACTCATTTTCCGGGAGTATCAGCTTTACGCCGTCGTGGATCAGGATGATCTCGTCCGGAACAGCTTTTGCGGTCTTCAGGCTCTTTAATGAGTGAAGCATCAGGTCTTTTCCATGTTCCTGTGAGATCTCGTCTCCCTTATTATCGCCGACGATCTCCCCTTCGATCACGAGCACGACACGTTTCGGCGATCCCTCTTTGTCCGTCAGCGCGATCTGCGGCACCGTCTTAGTCGTATCTCCTGTAAACAGCTTACCCATCTCCATTATTTTTCACCTTCCTTCGCAGAAGGTGCATCTGCCGATTCTCCACCCAACATTGCGATTGCTCTCGGGACAGCATCTTTACTGTTTCCCCACGGCTTCTCTTTATTTCTGTAATCGAATTTCAGCGTGAACCACTCGACATCCTTGATCAGTTCATCCAGCCCGCTGTTATGGGTCTTGGCCAGCGCCTCGACGAATTCGGATGCCTGGTTCTGGTTGAGTTCCTCTGCCGCGGCACGCAGAAGCATCGCCACATGCGGCAGGCAGTGATATGTCTTTGTTGCAAAGGTCTCGCGGAAAGATGCATCTTCGAAGTACAGCCACATGATCACCTCCATGTAGCGCTTCATGGTGGTATTGATCTTATCGCAGATAATGCAGGATTCCAGTCTGGAATCAATCTTATCCGCCAGTGCGGTCAGGCGTTTTTTATACTCCGCGTCCTTTCCGGAAAGGAGCGTGCGCTTGGCCGGTGCTGCTTTCTCCCAGAGCGGATCGGTGGATTTTTTCACATCCTGGATATGCGTATGGAGCATAAGACCCATACCGAGACGGTTGATCTCACGGCCGAACATTTTATTCAGATGGTCTCCGCAGAATCCCTGCTCATTAGTAAGCACACGGTTGTCCGGCTCCATCAGGGACGGTCCGAGATAGTAATCCAGCGAGTCCCCTTCCACCTTTGCCTTCAGCGCGCAGAGCGGGCAGGCACAGGACGAGGAATAAGCGTCGTTTACCGGAATGGTATAGATCTTTTCAACTTTCATAAGAAAAACCTCCCGAGGATATCAGGCCGGATCTTCGTGGATCAGGCGCTTGGCGCGGACATCTACCGCGACCATATTGATCGAGGAATACTCCTCGATATATCTTCCCAGGCGCTGCTGCGCATTGTACAGCACCTCCTGGGCATTAAATCCGTAGTAAAGTTCGAGGTCGATACTTAAAACGACACCATACACGCGTTTTTCCGAATTAAAACCGACAACATCGTGCACACCAGGGACCTTCCGCAGGATGATCCTTACCAGGTCAAGAAGCGCATCATCCGAGATGGAATAACTTCCCAAACTCGAGAACGTCGGACGTACGACCGTTCTCTCCGTCTCCGGGACGACCGGCTGGAGGCCTCTTTCTCTATCCCATCTTCTACGAAGACGGTTAAGCGGGTCGGAAAAGTATCCGGAAAACTCATGCTTGATCTCCATACTCGGTACAGGGATCGTATGCATTCCTTCACGAAGACGCGTATTCTTGGCGGAAGCGATCTCTTCTTCCGTACTGACATCCTCGATACGGATCAGCATCGCCGGCTGATTAAGCCAGAGATTGTTACAGATCTTTTCGAGCATTGCATCGGAAGTACCGAGGATCATGAGTGTCGACGGAAGATTCTCTGCCAGTGCTTTACGCATGATGGAAGAGCGGCTCGGATCCTCGAAAAGCGCCTGCCGCACGGACTCAAGCTTCGTCGCTGCCTTCTTCGCGGAGTTTCCGGCAACGATACGGCTGCCGTTGATCAGAAGTCCGTCATCGATGATATACTTGATATTATTCTGTTTCGCGACACGGATCGCACGGGTACTCTTTCCGGTGCCGGATGGTCCGACAAAAGCAACTACCGCGATAGTAGAGAGGATCTCCCTCATCTCTTTTTCATCGTTGGCTGCGATCTCGATCTGGCGCTCGATACGCGCTGTAGCACGCGTCTCGACGTTCTTTTCAAGGCGGCGCAGGGTGGCGCGAAGCTCAGGTATAAACACTCCCCGGCGGGATGCTCCCTGCCTCTCTTCCGGGTGTTCAGTCTGTTCCTTGCCTTTTTGCTTCGGCAGATCCATTCCTACTTTACCTCTTAACTAATTAGTTGTCCCAGTTGTTGAAAACTTCCTGAACGTCGTCGTTCTCGTCAAACTTCTCGAGCATCGTCTCGAGTTTTGTTGCGATCTCTTCATCTTCGACCTTGGACCAGTTGAGCGGTACCGGGCCGAGTGTAGAGTCTACAAATGTATATCCCTTCGCCTCCAGCGCATCTTTTACTTCGTAGTATGCTGCCGGATCGGTCAGGATCTCGTAATATCCTTCTTCTGCGCTGAAGTCCTCTGCACCGCAGTCGAGCGCATCCATCATGACCTGTTCTTCATCCTCAAACTCTTCCGAGTCGATCATGATCGTTCCCTTGTCCTGGAACATAAAGGAAACAGAACCGGAAACACCCATGTTTCCATCATACTTATCAAAAATATGGCGGATATCCGCTGCTGTGCGGTTTCTGTTATTCGTCAGCGTTCTGACCATGATGGCGATTCCGCCCGGACCGTAACCTTCGTAGACGATTTCTTCATAATCATCGCCTTCACCGGCACCGGCCGCTTTCTTGATGGCACGGTTGATGTTATCGTTCGGCATATTGGCCGCTTTCGCCTTCGCGATTACGTCTTTGAGTTTAGAGTTGTTATCCGGATCCGGGCCTCCTGCCTTAACAGCGACCATGATCTCCTTGGCAACCTTTGTAAATACGGCACCTTTCGCCGCATCGGATGCCTCTTTCTTTCTCTTAATGTTATTCCACTTGGAATGTCCGGACATAGGAAAACCTCCACCTTTAGAAAAAATGTACAGAATATTATATCACTTGAAATGCACAATATGCAAAATATCCGACCGCTGCTCCGCTTGCCAGAACAATGCCGAGATATTTCACGCTCTTACCGTTTCCGATCAGGATCCTTCCGATCAGATACACCGTCGCTGCGACTGCCGCCGGAATAATTCCGATGCATGCTCCAAGCACGATGGCAAAAACATCCGATGTTCTCACGGCTCTATACTTGCTGTCATGGAAATACTTGCTAAGTTCCTTCGGCCGATTTGCGAAAAGCACTGCCAGCGCGACGGCCGCAAAGGCGATCATCGCTCCGACCAGGATCTCCACACCCCATGACGCCAGTTTATCGCAGAGTTTTCCGGAAAGCGTGTCATTTGTTGCCACACCCAGAATACGGGCTACGAGCTGAACTGCAAAATCGATGCCGAGTGCCAGGGCCATACGGTACATGGAAGATCCGGTATCATGCTGGATCATCATCTCCACGATCACGATATTGATCATGATAAAGAGGGCACAGAGCTCGATAAACGGGAAAATGTTTTCCATCGGATCGGCAGCCGCCGGATCCAGAAACATGGAGAGATGCGTCGCCGCCATCAGGATATACATCAGCGCCGTCAGGCTCTCGATCTTGATATATCTCGAGGAGATCGGGGTCTTGCAGTACCGGCACTTGCCTCCTAAGAACAGCCAGCTGAAGATCGGCACCAGATCCAGTGCTCCCAGCTCATGACCGCAGGTCATGCACATCGAATGGCCTTTCACTACCGTCCGGTGCTCCGGAATACGATAGATACAAACATTTGTAAAACTGCCTATTACAGCTCCGAACATCCCGGCAAGGACGATGTTCATTATAGCTAATACTACATCAGCATCCATACTTACACGCTCCTATTTCTTTCCACCTAACAATAATATAAATGCCTAATCTTTGCAATTTCGAGTTTCGATTTCATTGGTTTTCTGTCAAACTTTTTTGCATATTTTCAGATAAAAAAGCCAATTTATGTTGCAAAATCACCATTTTCCATGTATATTTAGTTGAGAAAAAGACGATGGTTTTGCACCGGGTCGAAATGGGAAAGGGTTACAAGATGATAACAGTTTCGCTTGAAGAACAAGCGAAATTGTAATTTTTTGTTTATCTCAGAGACTATACAACCCATAGCGGTTGGGTGTAAATTACTATTATCGACACAACCCTGCGGGAGGGTGCTTTTCCCGTACAAACTAACGTACATCAATTTGGGAGGGTATGATGAAGCGATTAGGTGATATTCTTATCGACAGTGGATTCCTGTCTCAGGCAGAGCTTCAGGAGGCGCTGGAAGCACAGCGTGCTGATACCAAGAAAAAACGTCTTGGTGAAATTATCGTAGAAAAAGGACTTTTAACTGAACTTGATATTCTTCGAGCTATTTCCAGTCAGTACGATCTCCCTATTATCGATCTTCAGCAGGTAGATATCGATCAGGAAGCGACAAAGGTCGTTACCGAGCAGTACTGCGAAGAAAACCTCATCATCCCGGTTGCTTTTGACGAAGGCAAACTCGTAGTTGCTATCTACGACCCGTTAAATATCCTTGTAACCGATGACCTCCGCTTCCGTACAGGAAACGACATCGTTACGCTTCTTGCTCCGAAGCAGCAGATCCTCGCCGCGATTAAGATGAATTACGGTAGAGAGGTTGCTAAGCAGGCCGCAGATGACCTGGCAGCTGACCTCGACATCGAGGATATGAAGAAGCTCGGAGACGAGATCACCGATGAAGTAAACAATGCACCGGTAGTTAAGCTCGTTAACTCCATGATTGAGTTCGCTATCCGTGCCAACTCTTCCGATATTCACATCGAACCGATGGAAGATCGTGTTCGAGTCCGTATCCGTATCGATGGTGTCCTTCAGGAGATCATGAGCAACCCTGCTGCTGCTAAAGACGCTATCATCACACGTATTAAGATTCTTTCCGGCATGAACATCGCCGAGAAACGTATTCCTCAGGACGGTCGTGTTCAGACCATTATCAACGGCAAACCGGTTGACATGCGTGTATCTGTCCTCCCAACTGTACACGGTGAGAAAACCGTTATCCGTATTCTGGCGAAGAACGACGCTAACCTGAACCGTAAGTATCTCGGTATCAGTGAACACAACAACGAGATGATCGACAGGATCGTCAAAGTTCCTCAGGGCGTATGTCTTATCTCCGGTCCTACCGGTTCCGGTAAAACAACTACGCTCTACACTCTTCTTTCTGAGAAGAACACTCCCGAAACAAACATCGTTACCGTTGAGGACCCGGTAGAAATCCAGATCCCGGGGCTCAATCAGGTACAGGTTAACGCGAAGGCCGGCATGACATTTGCCAGCGGCCTGCGTTCTATCCTCCGTCAGGACCCGGATATCATCCTCGTCGGTGAGATCCGTGACGGTGAGACTGCTGAGATCGCCATGCGAGCTGCTATTACAGGTCACTTGGTTTTCAGTACAATCCATACCAACGATGCTGTTTCTTCTATCAACCGTTTGATCGATATGGGTATCGAGCCGTTCATGGTTTCTACAGCTCTCATCGGCGTAGTAGCACAGCGTCTCGTCCGCCGTATCTGCACCAACTGCCGTGAAGAATATACACCGGGTCCGGATGAAGTCGAACTTCTCAAGCTGAAGCCGGGACAGAAACTCTATCACGGTGTCGGTTGTTCCGAATGTAATGAAAAGGGCTATAAAGGCCGTATCGCTATCCACGAGGTCGTTATCATGACAAAGGCCATGAGAGCACTGCTTGAGCGCCGCGCAAGTGAAGATGAAATGCGTCAGCTCGCGGTCTCTGAAGGTACATTGATGCTTGCAGACTCAGCCGCACAGTTAGTTTTGGAGGGTATCACTACTGTGCAGGAGATGAGTAAAGTAACATATTCCATTGACGGTTAAGGAGGAAAGAAAGTGGAAGAATTTACATTAAGTATGGATGCCATTCTCACAGAGGCTGTTCGCCGCCAGGCGTCCGATACGCACATCACCGTCGGTCTCCCGCCGATGATTCGCGTACACGGTGAACTCATGCCCCTTAATTCCAACATCCTCACACAGAGTGATACCGAATATCTGTGTAAATCTATGTTGGATAAATCGAGACAGCAGTATCTCAACGAACGTGGTGAGATCGACTTCTCTTACGTTGTTCGGGATTACAGCCGTTTCCGTTGCAACGTATTCAAGCAGCGCGGAAGTTATACACTGGCTGCTCGTACAATCACAACGGAGATCCCTTCCTGCGAGCGTCTTGGTCTTCCTGAACTTTTCAAGGACCTGGCTCTCAAACCGCGTGGATTGATCCTCGTTACCGGTCCTACGGGTTCCGGTAAATCTACGACACTGGCCGCTATGGTTGGTCACATCAACCAGAACCGCCGCTGTCACGTATTGACTCTGGAAGAGCCTATCGAGTACCTGCACCGTCACGGTGAGTCCATGATCAACCAGCGTGAAGTTCACGAAGATACCCTTTCGTTTGCTAACGCTCTCCGTGCCGCCCTCCGTGAAGACCCGGATGTTATCATGGTCGGTGAGATGCGTGACCTCGATACGATCAGTACCGCGATCACCGCTTCCGAGACAGGTCACCTTGTTATGTCCACACTGCATACCAGTGGTGCTGCAGACACGATCAACCGTATTATCGACGTATTCCCTCCGCATCAGCAGGATCAGATCCGTGTTCAGCTTGGTACCGTTCTGGTAGCTGTTATTTCCCAGACACTCCTTCCGCGCGCTGACGGCGCCGGACGTGTCGCTGCATTTGAGATCCTCATCGCGAATGACGCTGTAAGAAACCTCATTCGTGAAGGTAAGACTTATCAGATCGATAATACGATCGCTACCAACCTCAAGCTTGGCATGTGCTCTCTTGATTACTATCTCGCAGAGCTCACGAAGAAAGGTCTTATCACCCGTGAAACAGCGATCGCCCGCTGTAAGGATCCTGACGAGTATCGTCGTTATCTGGCTGCTGCCGGTACAGCGAACTCCGTTTCAAGTGGTCTGTTTAGTTCTCTTGAATACTGATAATAAAGAAAGAAGGAGGTTTGCTTCATGCCAAATTTCAAATATGAAGTAGTTGATGCAGCGGGTCGCTCCAGCAAAGGCGTTATTGAAGCCGCAACACTTGCAGATGCTTCAAAGATGCTACGTGCAGACGGTCGCTTCATTGCTTCACTTGAGCAAGACACTGGCGCCAGTATCCTTAACATGAATGTCGGAAGTCCGAAGTTAAAGACTAAGGACCTCATGATCATTACCCGTCAGCTTTCTTCTCTTTTGAGTGCAGGTATCACAGTTATCCGTTCTCTGGATATGCTCTATCAGCAGCTGGAAAGTAAGAAAGCAAAAGCGGTCATCGGTTCTGTTTATGAATCCATTCAGGCTGGTAAAACATTGTCTGAAGCTTTCCGTGAGCAGTCCAAAGCTCTGCCGACGATCATGATCTCTATGATCTCCGCAGGTGAGGAATCCGGTCGTCTGGACGAGGTTATGGCCCGTCTGGCGTCCCACTTTGAGAAAGAGCAGAAACTGAAAAACAAAGTTGGTGCTGCTCTTGTTTACCCGATCATCCTCGCGGTCGTTACCTTTGGTATCACCGTCGGATTGATGACCCTCGTAGTTCCGAGATTCGCCGTAACTCTTAACGAGTTGGGCGGTGACCTTCCGGGACTTACGAAAGCCGTTATGGCATTCTCCGACAGTATCGTCGATTACTGGTATATCTACATCGGTGCTATTCTCGGTATCATAGTTGCTTTCCGTCTCTGGAAGCATTCCGAAAAGGGTTCTATGGCCTGGGCTAAGTTTAAGCTCCGTGTTCCGATCGTCGGCAAGGCTCAGAAAGCTACCGCGGCGGCCCGTTTTACAAGAACAATGTCCACCCTTCTCCGAAGCGGTATCAGCGTTCTCGATTCTATGGAGATCACCAGTCACACTCTTGGAAACAAGTATCTGGAAACTCAGCTTTATGATTCCAGAAACGAGATCCGTAAAGGTTCTTCCGTTTCCAGATCTATTCGTGGAATCAAGGAGTTCCCTCCTATGATTTATGCTATGACAGCGATCGGTGAAGAATCCGGTACTTTGGACAGCATCCTGGACAAGGCTGCGGACTTCTTTGAAGATGAGGCTGATGCAGCTACTGCTAAGATGACAGCAGCTATGGAGCCTATCATGATCGTAATCATGGCGTTTGTAGTTCTTATCATCGTTGGTGCCTGCGGTCTGCCGGTACTCACAATGACCAAGAACATTATGTGATGATAACTCGAAAGGAGAATATTTATGGCTTTTGGAACTGGAACCAGCAGAGAGATATCTATTGACGTCTCCAGCTCAAACATGAAAATGGTACTTGGCGGATACAACCGTAAGACCGGTGTCGTATCGGTCGAAAAGTTCGGTCTGATCCCGCTCGAGTCCGACACCATCGCAGACGGCGTTATCGCAGACCAGTTTGGTGTGGTAATGGCGTTGAAGAATGCGCTTGCTAAGAGTAACATTCAGGACAAGCGTGCAATTTTAACGGTTGAGGGTAGTTATCTTCACACAAGAGATCTTGAACTCCCGGCTGTTAAAGGCGATCAGCTCCGTGATATGGTTCGCTACGAGATCTTAGGTCAGGGCACCAATAATCGCGATATGATCGTAGAATACATTATTTATGATAAAGTACTCGACGAAGAGACAAAGCAGCAGAAGTATAAGGTTCGTGCTACAGCGATCCCGAAGGACGTTGCGAATGACTTCCGTGAGCTGATGAAGACCAGCCAGCTTGTACCGGTTGCTCTCGATGTTAACCCGAACGCGATCAGAAAGCTCTTTAAGAGTGGTACGATCAACGGAACAACAAACATCAATTCGAACACTCTTCTTCTCATCGAGCTTTCTTCGAAGACGACAAACATCACTGTTCTCGATAAAGGATTCCCGGTTCTTACCCGTCGTCTGCAGTTCGGTCACTCCAATGTCCGTCAGGTTGCAGAAACTGTTAAGAAAGTTCAGGGCAACTCCGCAAACAAGTCTTCCATCCTTACCCGCCGTCTGCAGGTTGTAAAGGGTGAAGGCATCTCCACAGTTGATGTTGCCGACATCGATGTATGGCACGAGACCGTTAAGGACGAGCCTTCTCTGAACAGTGCTGTATCGGCTTACTTCAAGAGCCTTACAGATGCTATCTCCAGAACTGCTCAGTTCTCGATCTCCAAGTATCATCTCGATGCTATCAGCACCTGCTTCCTTTACGGATCCGGCGCAAGATACAAGAAGATGGATAAAGAACTGGCTCGCCAGTTAGGTACACAGGTAGAGATCCTTGGTTCTCTGAATACAGTTCAGGGCCCGAAGGACTTCCTGCTTAGTGATTATGTGAATGCGTGCGGTGCACTCATTCGTGATAACTGAAAGGAGGCGAGTTTATGAGTTTTGCAAAATCTAAAAATGACTTTTCTAAAAAAGACATGAACTTCTTCTCAGAGTTCAGTTCTGCTACATCTCAGCAAATTTCGTCAGCATTCCCGATCTTCCTTCTGGCTACGGTTGCCATTCTGGCAATCACCCTTATCGTATGGATCGTCTGTGGTATTCAGATCATGAACAAGCAGAACAAGATCAACGATATCAAGAAGGAAATGAATTCTGCAGAATACCAGCAGCGTCTGGCAGCTAAAGATAAGTCTCAGGCTGAGGTTGAACAGCTCCGTAGTTACTACTACGAGATCTCCACTCTGGATTCGAAGATTGCATCTAAGACTGTTGCTGCCTCTTCTACCCTGACAACTTGTAAAGATTGCATGCCGAATGATACTGTCATGACTGCATATGATAATCTTGATGGTGTTGTTACTATCTCCGGACAGTCGATCAATCGTGAGTCTGCCCTGAATTATCTGCATCTTCTCGAAGAAAAAGGCCTCTTCGCTGCAATCGAAGATAGCATCAAGCCTTTTGATCCGATCGAGCTTGGTTATAAGAAGAATGATCTGTGGTTCGGTAATATGAACTACTCCTTCACATTCACCTGCACGCTCAAGGGATATGTAACACTGACATACGCTTCCTTTATTGATGGAGCGACTCCTACACCTCTGTCCGTTCTCTCAACTGAGCACTTCAATGTTGGTTCTGACTACACACTGCCGAATATCGCAACCTACAGTCAGGATGGCGTTGAATACAAGCTTACAAACGTTAAGATCAATGGTACTGCTGTAACACCTGAAAGACTCACCGAGATCATCAACAAAAACGAGCTTGGTGGAAAGATTTCCGGCAATACTAACATCGAATTGATGTATACAGCAAATAACGGAGGTGAGTCCTGATGAAAAATTCTGGCGGTAGAGATACATTCTTACTGTTTATTGTTCTTCTTCTCGCACTTGGCGCAGTTTGCTGGCTGTGTGTAATTCAGAAGAATGTCGATAAACTGAATGACGTAAAAGATGAATTAAGAACTGTTGAGCAGGAAAAAGCTAGAAACGATGCAATTATCCAGCAGGCTCAGCAGCTTGACCAGGAGAAGGAAGCTCTGAAAGCACAGCTCCAGTCTCTTGAGACAAAGCTTCTCCCGGAACTTATCACAGGTTCTATTCAGAGAAAGCTCTTTAAGAACTTTGAGGACGCGAAGATTCCTTTCATCGTAGAAGTAAGCAATACGCCTCTTGCATACGACACTGTAATCAAGACAGATGGAAAAATCAGTGACAACCGTGTAAAGAGTTCACGTTATACATTTAAGGTTTCCGGAACAGACGGATTCCTTCTGACTCACGATGAAGTTGGTGATGGAAAAGTACCGGTCGACATTCCTTATACTGTATTCTATTCTCAGTACCAGATGAGAAATGCAGATCCGAATGCAACAAACCCTGAAGCTCAGAAGTATGGCTACAACAGCGCTAATGACATCAAGACCAAGACATACGTAGGATATGATGAGTTCGTAGCTGCTCTTAAGAAAATCGAGACAGATGCTCCGGACTATGTCAAGATCGCAGAGATTGGTATCGAAGATACGAAGCAGGGCTACTGCACATACACAGCAGCTGTTGATGTATATGCATATGAGCTGATCGATCGTATTTCCCCTGCTCCGACAAACATGCTCTATCAGTCCTGGGTTGGTGCAGAAAACATTGCTACAGGCGGTCTGGTAGGACTCCCGAGCTACTTTGTAGTTATTAATCCTGAATTCTATAAGGTTCCGGAAGACTCTCCGCTTTATGGCAGATTCATTTCCTTCAACCAGTTCCAGTTCCAGCTTAACCGTCCGTTTGCAGCATGGAGCCACTGGGGTTATGAATGGAATTACATTGAGGAAACCTTCAAGGAGGCTGAATCACTTCCGCCGTACCTTGCACAGCTTCTTATCAGATATAAGATCGGTGCAATTACACCTGAAGAGTATAATGCTCTTGTTAATGAGTTTAATGCTCAGATGGGTGGAAATAGTTTACCGGCTGTTCCGGATGATGACCAGGCGAATTCCTAATATAATTCATAATTTAATAAATCCGGTAAGAGGGATCATCAAGAGATGGTCCCTCTTCACATTTCTTCACAATTGGCATCAATCAAAACAATTTATCCTTCTCAACACTAAGAGGGACATCAAAGCAGATGTCTAATCAGATCAAACATCCTAATTACAGAGGTTTTGAACTTTTCGAAGTGCATGTTATAATGTAAAAGAATAAATAAATCCAAGGGTGTTTTTCATGGTTTTGGGGGCGTCAAAACCACTTTTGGAAAAATTTTTCACAAAATTGTGAAGAAATTTCAAAATTGCTATTGCATTTTCAAAATGACCTGTTATAATGTAATTACAAACTCAAAAAAACATTTTAGGAGGAACTTATTATGAAGAAGATTCAGAAGAACAGAAAAGGTTTTACACTCGTTGAAATGGTACTCGTTATCGCTATCATCGTTATCCTCGCAGCAGTAGTATTCTTCTCCGTTGCTCAGTACATCAGCAAGGCTAAGTCCGCTACTTCTTCCATCAAGGAGCACAACGATCAGATCGATACAGTAACAAAGGAAATCGATTCTATCCTCGGTTAATAGACGATTGATTAGTAAAACTTAATCAGGGGGGGCTTTGAGCCCCCTCTTTTTTTACTTTTTGTTAACAATTGGCTATTTGCATATCACTTCTCATGTGATATAATGTACACGGTTATACTTGGAGGAAATTATGAGCAGAATCTATAAGACGAAGCGTGGCTTCACTCTCGTAGAGATGGTGTTAGTTCTCGCTATTATAGTTATTTTAGCTGCGGTTGTTGGTATGTCCATTCATGGATTTGTTTCCAAGAGTAACGATTCTTCTTCGAGTCTCGCGAGTGAACGCGTGGAATTCCGATCCAATAATGCAGCAAGTAACAGTGCATTTGTAGATGCTGGGTTTTAAAGGAGGAATCGAAGATGTTTCGTTATACAAAATCGTCCAAGCGCGGTTTTACGCTTCTTGAGACTATGTTAGCGGTTGCACTCTTACTCATCGTAACTCTCATCTCATATGAAGGCTTTATGACAACTCTTAATTATGCTGGTGATACTGCACTGGCTGAAAGAGTTAGTAATGTAAATGCAGGTAATTGTTATAAAACGATGGGTCAGAATACAACCGGAATTTCTGGTGGAAATTCGACCACAGCTCTAATGATCAAAGGACAGGGCTATACTGGTGTTATTCAGGTTCATGCTTTTGTAGAGAATTCAGGAATGTCCATTTTCTCTTCCGGATCTGCGTATACTGATGATGCAAACTTCTCCGCTACTACAAACCGCCATGGTTTTACTTATGTAGCTAGAGTTTGTAATCATCATGGATCAAGTCCGAAGGTTCTTGGATATTACAAGGCAAAAGATGCAAGCAACAATGAGATCATCATTGCAAAATGTACTGAGCCTGGTTGTACATATAGTACAAGATTCTCTTAAGGGGGTGTAAGTCAATGATTCGTTTGAATAAGAAAAAGAAGAATCGTAGATCCGGCTTCACTCTTCTTGAGATGGTTCTGGTAATTGCGATCATGATGATGATGTCGTTCTACCTCTACTCTACTTTCAGAACGGTTAACTTCAGCCATTTGAAAGTTACTGTAGTAAATGATATGCATGATTATGCTTCTCTGACTCTTAAAGCTATCCAGAACAACCTCTGTAATGCAACAAGCATTAAAAAGGGTGACTCGATTACGGTTGATGAAAAAGGCGAGTATGTCTTAATCAACGGTACCAACGCACTTCCGGGCTTCTCCCAGTATCACGCTGGTTCAGATAAGGCTAAATGGGGTGTTAAACTTAAGTTCTATACAGATAGCTCCAGCAAAACTGTTAGAGTAGTTATCGAACTTAAAGATAATGCATATCCGTCTTCGGGTATTGCTTATACTGATGAAGTTACAGTTTACTGCCCGTCTTGCAAAGCCGGAAATATGGTTAAACTTAATGGTGAGGGCTCCTGTAAGTTCACACTTAATGCAGTGACGTAACAAACTATTAAACACAAACACAAACTCAAACACAAACTCAAATAGAAAGACCATCTGTGAAGATGGTCTTTCTATTTTTTCGTATTGCAGCTTGCTTGTTTCTGCCACATACGCGGCCAGACAGCCTTTCAGATACACTCACACTATATTCCCCCTACCATCAGTCAAATAAAGTTCTCCTGCGCTGTCATAAAGCGTTCTTACAGAAGTCTTTCGAGGTATTTTATACTATTCCATATTTTTCTTATCTTTCTTATCTTTCAAATTAATTCTCTATTTATAGTCCCGGTAATGGGATTCTGATAATACTGATTGGGATAGAACTATTCTAATCAGTTGCTAGATCCGGTTCAGGTGAGATATTGTTCTGATATAAGAACAGGTGCTGGTCAAGATGACATGTTTGTTTTAAACGCAAAATTTGGCCTATACGCTTCTTAATCCGTCTGGTATATATCCGAATACTTTCTCTATCATTCAAGCGTTCTATGTGGCATTTATTCGCATTTAAAGCGATATAAGAAAACGGACCCGTAATTGGATTAATTACGGGTCCCTATTTTCGATCTGCTCATTCTTTTTCTATCCTAATATCTCATCAGGTAAATTGATGTAACAGAAACCGGGCAAATTATTAGGGGGGCTCTTTCGAGCCCCCCATGATTGTCTTCTGTTGAGAAGTTATTTACTTTTAATCGTCCCAACGAGGATCATCAATAGTGGTAGCTATAGCTCTTTGCACGATAATGTGTGGAGAGCGGCTTATCCGGATTGCTTTCTTCATCGAGTCCAGGACAAAAATCCAGACCGATCGGGTTCGAGTTAGCATCGAACTTATCACTCTCGAAACGTCCATAGAAGAGAGCGTTTCCACTTACTTTGAATGTGCTGGCACTTGTTCCATCGCCTGCGAGAGAAACGTATGCATCACATACACATCCACCACCATCAACTGTTACATAATTCTTTCCAAGACCGATGATAACAGCTGCAGGAGCCTGACCCGGTTTCGGACGATAGTCTGTTCCATCAGAACTGCCGTAAAGCTCGTAATTCTGCAGGTTGATATTACACTTTGCACGTGCACCTTCGATCGAAGCACGACGCTGATCACAAGAAGAAAGACCACCTGTCATACCCTGTGCGTTATAGCTCATTGTAAGGTTCTTGCCGTTAGCAATAATAATGTACAGCTTATTGTTGGTCTTGTTAGATACATTCAATCTGAAATCCTCAAATCTTGTATCGTCAGAGATATAGATCGATGCATTTCCGTCCTTCAGGTCGATATTCAGAACACGTCCACCGGAGTATGTTCCATACATCTCATACTTTCCGGCAGGAAGTGTACCTTCAGCACCATTAATGTATGTTGTATCAGATGCGGCCATGAATCCGGATGAAGGATCATCAATAAACTTCGTCTGATATGCAGACGGAGACGGCATCTTCTGATTTGCAGCTGTATGCAGCGCATCAGAATTCAGATATGCCTTAGCTTTGTCAGTAAGCTTCTTAACATTCGCATCGATCGTCGCCTGATCTCTACCGGTTACATTTCCACCGTTAGAAGTGCTGGCAACTTCCCATTCAGAACTCTTCCAAGTGGTTTCTCCACCATCGGTCTTCAGCTGAGTTGTTGTCTGATATCCGCCATTGTTTGTAACATTGACGCCCTTACCCTTAACGATGTAGTCGATACCACGATCATTTGTACTTTCGATATTCAGATTGCCTTCTGCATAGTAGAAGAATGCACCATAAGTAGTAATGTTACCCATCTGGTACTGCGGGAAACTACCGGAGAAGATCTTCTGTCTCTTTGTTGTGCCTTCACATCCTACACCAAGGAAGAATACACCACCCTGATCCTTGCCGGTGTTGTTGTTACCGATCTGCATACCGTTTCCGTAGGATTTGGTAGCATCGAGGGATGCATCAGGACCATAAAGGATAACGTCATTCTTGAAGTATGTTCCTGCACCACCGGAAGAAGCTTTTCCTGTGAATACAACCGGAGTTCTGGAATATGCTTCATTTGTAACATCACAATCACCATGGAAAACCATGAAAGATCCGGACTGACCAGTGTATCCGTTACCTGTTGCCCAAATACGGTTAACTGTGTTTGTGCTGTTCTTATCACCCAGAGTTACCATGTTCGCGCAGATATTTACCTTCGGCGGATCAAAATACTCTAAGTAAACAGTCAGGTTTTCAGCCTTTGCATTCTCATAGTTAGTTACATCGATCTTTGTGCTGAACTCGAGGATAAGATCATTAGATGAACCGCCTGCCGGCTTAACATACATAACGGTTCTGCTCTTGTCTTTACCGGTAAGACCAGGTGCAATGTTTTTACCATTGGTTGCCTCCGCACCATCTTTAGCAATGGTCTTGCTGGCGCCTGTGATCTCGAGCGGCTTTGACGGGTTCTGCGACAATTTGACGAGCTGATCGTCTGTGATCTCCTGCATCTCGATTGCGTCGATAACTGCCTCTGCCGCACAGGTAAGAGTCAGTCTCTCCTGGCTGCGTTCCGTGTCTGCATAATAGCGGGAACGGCTGGAAAGCGTAATCGTCATTGCAGATGAAATGAGGATAAGTGAAACTGCAAAGATCATCAGAACGATGACGAGCATGCCGCCTCGTTTGTTGTTTCTCTGATGACACTTATCTAATTGTAACAACTTCATCTCGGTTGCCTCCAATTTTCTGTCTCAATTTTGATTCAAGTCTTCTAGGTTACATTTATTGGTTATACTTAATTATCATTATATTTAGATAAATGCAAAAAGGAAGTCTTTCTGCTGGCAAGTTCACATTTCTTCACAATGTCCGCCACATTTCGTGGCAACTTCTTCACATTCTTCTCTCCTTTCATTTTTCTCCTGCCATTTTTCGCGAACATATCTGGCTGCATTTCCATTTACGAACCGGAGCTGACCTGCTCCATAAAATTCCTGTTTCGGAGTTCTCTTGATCCGGATCCTGCCTGAAAGGGCACCATGGGTCGGACATTGCCACAAAGATAAGAAAGAATGTCCGGAAGCAAACCAGTTGATCTCTCCAAAAAGCTCTGATTCGCAGATCGGGCAGACCATCTTTTCTTCCAGTGCTTTTGCCGAAGCGGCTTTTTCAGAAGGAAACGCTTCGCTTTTCCATTTTTTCTGCGTAGTCAGATTCGGATTGGAGATATAGGTCCGTAGATTCGGGAACGTCTGCTCCGTTTCCGTACCACGCGCACGGATCGCAAAGTAATCGATAAGGGATTCTTTCAGTATCCGGGCTTCGTACCATGCATCACGGTCAGCACTGTGAAAGTCATCCGTCTTCGGGATCCTGTAGAAATCGACCGCATATGCGACAGATCTCTGCTGGGATGTATTTTCTGCAACTCTTCCGAACAGCGGCTGGATATCCAGGAACCTGTCGTTGATCTCAGAGGATAGACCGTGGATCTTTAGATTTGACCGCAGGATCGAAATATCCGAATCTCCCCAGGCACAGAGAACATAATCTTCCCCGCACCAGTCCATAAACTGTTTGATCGCATCCAGAAACGGCATACCGCTCTTCAGATCATCCGTACTTTTGTTGATGACCTTCGACACCTGCTTGTTCATGATGCGGTAATAAACAGGACGGATCGTCACGGAAAAAGGCCGGGAAAGAATATACTCATTTTCGGAGAGCATCTCCACCTTTACCGCACCTATGTCGATGATTTCCCCCGGCAGGACCTTGGGATCGATCGGAGACGGGATATACGGGATCGGCTGATTCCACTCCATATCAAACACAACAAACGTCATGGGAAAAAGATTCTCGTTCATCATACTTCAGTCTCCTTCTCCCCTGATTCTTTTTTCTCCTCCGGATCTTCTTTTTTCTTTCTGCTTTTCTTCGGAATGATAAAAGTGACAGAAAGGAAAACCATCAGAAGAACTGATCCGCATGTGACAAAAACACCTGTCCGGTATCCGGCCGGCGTATACCGGATCGTGATCTCATGCGTTCCTGCAGGAATATGGATACCGAGGAATGCTTTATAAGCGGAGAATGTCCGGGTCTTTTGTCCGTCGATCGTTACTGTCCAGCCGTCATCTGCGGGAACCGACCATACTACGTGACCGGAAGAAAGCGTATCGATCGTTCCCTTCGCGTATCCATCGCCAAGCTCGGTCATCTTCCATCCGGATTCTCTGGTAACAGTCTGAAACCAGTTCATTTTTTCTCTGTCCTCACGTGCAGCGAAGAAGAAGAATTTCTTTTTTTCCGGATTTGAGACAGTGATCTCGATATGGAGCCTCCGGTCTTTCGAATTCTTCATGTCGAGTTTCAGACATGACCCGGAAGCCGAGTTGAAACTGTTCTGGAAACGAAGATTGCCATCAATATCCAGGAGCTTCGTTTCGATCGTGGTTTTCTGCTCGCAGGAACAATAAATATATATAGGTATATTAGGATCGGAAATATAATCCTCCGACTCAAGGACGATCTTCGCCCGTTCGCCGGTCTTTACCGCCCGAAAAGCACCATCCTCCTGCTTAATATTCTTCATCTCTACCACTTCCATTTTCACTTCGGAAAACGGTTTTACTGAAGCCAGCTGGTTAGCAAGATTGTTCTGGGCCTCAAACGGGGAATCATTAACAAACAGATCCTCGTTGATATTCTCAGTCGTCACGAAGAAACCGTTCGTAGCGATTGCCGCCAGCTCCTGCTGTTCCTCCGCAGAGAATCTTTTCGAATCGAGTTTTCTCAACTGGAAGAAGGTATCCGTTACCAGCGTTCCTCTTGAAAGGAGAATGTTCTTTCCGTCGGAAGAGCTATTGATACCGAGGTTCCGAAGGACCTCGGAGAAACGCATCGACGTCATAAAAGATTCCGAGTTCAGGGATGGAACACCATAAACAAGGCCATAGTTCTCCCAAGTCGGATCTTCGATATAAAAGCGTGTTCCCTTCGGGGAGATCTCTTTCTTTTCAGAAGCAAAAGTCTGCTCCTCGCTATCCGGCTTCTTGTACAGGATCGTTTTGTCCAGTTTATAGACATCCTTTTGTGTCTTTCCGGTCTCGGCAGGATTAATGCCGAATCCCTCTGTCGCTGCCCGGGAAACGCTCGCATCTTCATATACATATGTCTTGTGATAGTACTTTTCCTTGACCGGACGATAAAATGCCAGTCCCGCCTCTATGACCATAGATACCGCAAGAAGGCTCATCCAAATAGTCTTCTCTTTTTTCGGTCCGGTATGGATCCGGAAAGTAGTCGCAAAGTAGATGATCAGGAAAGCAACCGCCATGTACGAGCCAAAGGACGCATAGGAATACGACTTCGAAATGGTCGCACGGAATGCCATGAATGCGAGAACAAGTGCTGCCGCCAGCCACAGATGGTTCCGGTCCTCCATAAAGCTGCCGCGCGACAGCAGTCTGCCGGCCATGTACATGATCAGGAACGTAAACAGGATCGCCTGAGGATACTGTCCGGTGATCGGGAAATGCAGGCCGTGGATCACAAACTGGAACAAACGGAAGCACATGGTGAGATATATGAATGCCAAAGTGCAGAATCCATAGAGTTTTTCGGAGAAACGGATCTTACCGGAGCATGCATAAAGGATCACCAGTACGATTGGGAAAATGCCGCAGTAGATCGACGGGAGCTGCGATGCATCCGACGGGAAAACAAGCGATGGTGCAAAAGCCAGCCGCTCAAGGAAGTCCCAGCTCTTCAGTTCCACTTTTGCATCCGAAGCGATATGGATCACTTCGTTTCCGGGAGCCGTTTTCCACAGCGCCTGAAGAGAAGGATACCAGACAAAAGCGGAAAGACCGAGGCCCAGGCACAGGAAAATAAAGAAGTCCTTTATAATATCCGACAGTTTCGCCAGTTTGAGTTCTTCATGACGGGCTTCAATATAAAGAAGCGGGAACATGATGATAACAAACAGAAGCATATAGACACCGGCGTGGCAGCAGGTAATACCTGCAAGAGCGCACATCAGGGTGAACATCCACTTTCTTTTCCCGAGGATCAGATTCCAAAGCGTCAGGATCAAAAGCGGGAGAAGGATCACGGTATCGAGGATCCATGGCTCCTGGGAATATGTCAGAACATAAGCAGAAAGGCCATAGGCAACGGAAAGACCGACACTGACCGGAGATACCACATTCTCTTTCTTCCAGAAAAGAACAAAGAGGCAAAGTGCAGCGACTGCGGCTTTGAGCGCAAATATGATCTGTGTCGCCTCAGCGATGCGGTCTGCCGGGAAAAGAAGATAAAGCAAGGCAAAAGGACTTGCAGCATATGCTCCGATCCATGCCCAGAAATTGCTTCCTCCACCGACATTCCAGGAGTAAAACAGGGATTCTCCGGCGAAGATCTTCCGTCGGAGCTCGGAAATCACCGGAAGATAAGTCTTCTGCATCGGCTCCGTGATCACACAGTCTGAGCTGAAAGGATAGATCTTAAACTTGAATGCGATAACAAGCAGGATCAGAACAGGCAGAAAGAAGGACAAAAGAAGGCATACCTTCGTCCTGGTCTCACTGAACGTGATCCTGTTATCCTTCCGAAGATTCTTCATGCTTCCTCCGATCCTTCCGGAGAAACACTCTCGCTATTCTTCTCATTCTCCTCAGGGGCTGCCCCGGACTCTTCCGGCTGCTCTTCCGTGGAAACATCAGGGTCTTTTTCCTCCGGCAGCGCAGTTTCTTTTTCATCGGTAGGCGATTCTTCCTGGCCGTCTGTCTCTTCTGTATCCTCCGCTTCCTCCAGGCTCTTTCTGTAATCGATATGCTCAAAGAGTTTTCTGGTAAGCGTAAAGACGATCAGTGCGACCAAGGATGCTAAAGAGATAAAGACACACAGTTTGAACTTCGTCGGATGATACGTAAGCTGAACCGTATGCGTACCGGATGACATCTCGATCGCCATGAACGCATCGTCGATCGGCTTGATCTCGGCAGCAACACCATCAACTGTCGCTGTCCAGCTCTCATCATACGGGATCGTGAGGAACATGGCACCCGGCTGTTTTGCTGTAATGACACCATCAATATGCGTCGAGTCGTAGGATGTCACCTTCAGCTGCTCATCGCTCAAGACATCGACCATTTCCTGATATGCCGCCTCATCTGAGCGGACGAGCTGGACCCACAGGTTTCCATTCAGTTCTTTATCCTTAAAGTCCAGCGTAATAACCTTCGTAAATTCCGGATCATAGTATCCCAGATCCACGATCTGATAAGCTCTAGCCGTGATCTTCGTCTCTTTCATTTCCAACGGCTGCATCTTCTGCTCATTGATCGTAACCTTCGGCGGCTTATTGGAAACAACATAGAGATAGAGATGGTCTCCCTTCTCCGGATCGATCGGAGTCAGCACAAGCGATGCCGTCTTTCCGTCTTCTACCGTGAACTTGTAGCCGGTCCTCTCCTGTCCGCCATCTGCCTCGAGGCCCTCGACCATATCGAAGCTGGCTTTCATCGGAATATAAACATCGTTTTTCACACCCATGCTCTTTACAAAAGCATTAATGGAAAGGAACGGTACAGATGTCTGGTTCATCTTATAGGTAAGGATCGAAGGATCTACCATATATCCGACAGACAGCGAATCCGGGTTGACGAACTGGCGGAGTTCTGTTTCATTTTCCACCTGCTCGAATCCCTGAGGTATCGGAGAAGTCTTGTAGATATCGAACATATTCCGGACACCGAGGAGCGTGGCGGTAACTTTCGTTAATCCGAAGTTACGCATGCTGTTGATACCATTGTTATGGAATCCGAGATTGCGGACAAACTTTACGAAGCTCTCTCTGGCAGTCGATGTAAAGATCGAAATGCCCTTCATTTTATAAAGAGCCGGCTGGTTACAGATGTACGCCGGGTAAATCTCCGAACGCTCAAAACCATACTCGTTTTTCGCTTCCGATTCTTCCATCAGCATCTGGACCTCATCATAGTGGGATCCGTAGAAATCCCATCCGGTGAAGCTCTCATGTGCAGCCACGAGGCTGACCGTGGAGAAAGTCGCAGCAACCAGTTCAGCGGAAAGCACGCAGAACAGGAGGATCTGCTGGAACATCGCACTTCTCTTCTTCTCGCCGATCACACGCATGACCACCGTGTACATGATCAGGAAAACGAAAGTCAGCAGGATCTGAAGATATCCCTCCTGTCCTTCTCCGATCTTTTCGTACAGGATAAGGTATGCGATCAGGCAGAGACATGGCGCCATCAGCTGTGTCTTGGTAAAAGAACTGAGATTGCGAAGGACCCTGTATCCCATCACGACCATAAGAAAAGAGAACAGGAACGCCTGACGGTACGGGATCTGGTTCGGGAAATGGAATCCGTGCCAGATGAAGGTCATCATGCGGCTGCTTAAGCTGATATACATGATCGAAAGGCCTACGCCATAGGCAATCTTCTCGCGAAGGCGGATCTTGCTGCAAAGGAAGAAAAGCGGGATAAGGATCAGCACGAACAGTCCGGAATAAACATTTGCCATGCCGTCACGGATGTTCGGGTTCTGACCGATAAAGAAGCGGCTGATAAAATCAAACAGATCATTCTGGACCGCGAATTCCTTCGGGAATGCCGTTCCTGTCGCGGATGATTTCTGAAGAGTAAAATACGTAGATACTGTCAGAAATGCCGACAGGCCGCCGCTGATCAGAGAGTACAGACCAAACCTCCATACCGCAGACCAGAAATTCTGTATCGTTATTTTCTTTGTGATCGAGATATACAGGATCGGTGCGTAGAAAACGAGGAACAGGCAGACGAAGTATCCGGAATAGAAATTCGAGATCAGGCATACCGCCAGGGAGATACAGTACAAAAGAGGCTTCTTGTCGCGGAACATCTTTATAAGGCCGAGAACGATCAGCGGAAGAAGCATGACCGCATCATGCCACATGATGTTCCAGAAATAAGAGATCGTCCATCCGCAAAGCGCATAGATGGAAGCGAAGGAAGTCAGAAGAAGATCCTTTCTGTCCTTGTCCAGTTCTTTTAGAAGGTAAGACATAAAAAGACCGGTCAGGCCACAGCGGAGGATCGCCAGAAGCGCGACACAGTCACCGATGTATTTGGCCGGGAAAAAGATGCAAAGGATATTCAGCGGGCTGGCACTGTAGTTCGCAAACACTGCCCAGAAATTCGTTCCAAGACCGACATTCCAGGAGAAAAACAGGCTCTCCCCGCCTAAAATCTTGTTTCTAAGTTCGAGCAGGAACGGTGCGTACTGATGATAGCAGTCCACCGTAAGGATCATGTTCTCACCGGAAGCAAAAGGATGCACCTGTAAGATCGCAAAAATGGCCGTCATAACGAAGACCGGGATAAAGAATGAATATATGTGAAACTGACGTTCCGAAAACCTGCGCAGCAAGCGTTTATTAGATGGTCGCATGGTCGTCTGATGATCTCCCGAATGTATATATATAAAATAGGAACAAAATGTTCGCAAGCATAATTGTACCATATAGGTCAACCACACGCATCCGAGTTCTGTAACCTTACGGAAATAGTATTCACACTGCTTTTATGTTAGAGTAGATATTGAGTATTTGTAGTGATTTTTCGGAGGTCAGCATGAAAAAACACGACCGAAAAAAAGAAGACGACCGCAGTGCGGTAAACGATATAACACCTGAGACAGGAAAGGTATCCCCTGCGGATCCTGATATGGTCTCCGATCCGGATGCACCGGAAGCCGCTTCTTTTGAAGAAGCCGGATACACAGAGGCCGAGGCACCTGTCCCTGAAGAATCCGGGCTCTCTGAAGAGGCCGGATCCATGGAGCCGGCCGTTTCGGAAGATCCGGATCTCGTGATCCCGGAACCGGAAGATACGGGTGCTTTTGCCGGAGAAGAAAAATGGATCGATGCTGAGCCTGTCCCCATGGAGCTTGGCGCGCATGAGATCCACTCCGTGATCAGCGACGACGATCCGGATGCACCGGCATTTACGGAAATCTCCACGCGTCCCTCGGATGCAAAACCAAGCAGATCTTCGAAAAAGATGAATCTGAAGCCGATGATGTTCCTGATCGTTATGGCGATCGTGGCGATCCTGGTCGTGATCTGGTCTGTGATCTCGCTTGGCAACTTAAATGAGCGCATGACCAGTCCGCTCACCGTCGGAAACCACGATGTTTCAAATGCCGAATTCAGCTTCATGTACCACTATGTACTTCTGGAAAACGGTGTCGATATCTTCAAACCGGATACGGAAAAGATGCTTCAGCAGCCCGGCGAGAACGGATTTGCCACCTATCGTGAATACTTCCTGGATGTAACCGCCAAGGAGATCCAGGCGACATATATGCTGTATGACGATGCGACCGCCCATGGTTTTTCCATCACGCAGGATCATAAAGACCGTGCCCAGGCATATGTAGACTGGCTGAAAACAAAGGCGGATGCGATCCATGTGGATCTGGATACATACATCAAGGGCACTTTCGGACCGTATGTAAATAAGAGCCTGATCCTGTCTGTGCTTTCGAAGGTCTATTTTGCCGAGGATTACTCCGGACATCAGAAGCTCGATGAACTGAAGGCGACTCCGGAGCAGGCGGAAAAAGCATATCAGGATGCGAGAAACTCTTATGACCTGGTTTCCTACCGTGTACTCCGTATCACCTTCGAGCAGCGTGAAGAAAGCTACGTAAAGACGGCAAATCTCCATGCGGAACAGATCATCGAAAAGATGGCCGGCGATCAGTCCAAATTCGAATCCATCGCTGCTACATTCTTCTCCGGAGAAGCACAGCAGCGCCTGCTCGTACCGGACTCCACGCTTCACAAGAGAGTCCGCTATTCCGAGGTCGGCGAAGCAGAATGGAGAAACTGGCTCTTTGATACATCCCGCACATCCGGCGATACAGTGATCTTTAAGGATGATTACGGTTTCCCGATCATCTTCTGCTTCGTCGAGAGAGTCCGTCAGGATGAGCCTCTTCGCAATGTCCGCTTCTTCTATATCAATCTGGAAGATCCGGAAACAGAGACACCGGGTATCCCTGCCAGCGATATTCTTACCACATCGCAGACGATCTTCGACAGCATCACAGATGAAGCCAGCATGATCACGCTCGAGACCACATATGCAGACCAGCTGATGGACGGCTCCATGCGCTCCGTTCAGCAGACCTCCCTCTTCCCGGGAAACAATTCCCAGGAAATCGATGAGTGGATCTTCGATCCGCAGAGAAAGAGCGGCGACAAGATCATGTTTGAGGGAGATACCCAGATACTGATCCTCTTCTATGTCGAAGCTTCTCCGAATCCGGAATGGTATGACCGCGTAAATAGCTTCATCCGCATGGATAACTACCAGGCTTTCGTTAGCGAGAAGATCGTGAACTACTCATACAAATTCCACGAGGATGGACTAAAGTATATCAAGGATATCCCGTCCTGATTCCAAACCTTAGAGTGAATCTAATACAAAAGGGACTGACCCGGATCTCGAGTCAGTCCCTTATTCTTTTCTTCTAAATGTCTGGAATCAGCCACCGTGGACCGCGATCGCAATCAAAAGGAGAATAGAAGAAAGCATCATGATCGCCAGTATTATTGCGAGTATCCTTGCTCCTGTGCCGTAGCGGGATCCGCCTCTTTTTGCAGCCATATTCATGCCTCCTCAACAGTAGTATTCAAACAGTGATAGTGTATCACGAAGGCTCGTTTTGTCAAACGCGCTCTTCGTCTCCCCTCATCAGAGGTATTTCAGAAGTTCATCACGGACATTGTCCATGCGGGAGTCGGCGATGCCGAAATCCATGACCTTATAGTTCCATGCCGAGCGTCCGATACCGTTGCGGGTAAACACTTCATTGATCATCTTAAACCACTTCACCGCATCCTTGGGATCGACACGGTCAATGACTCCGTATTCGCCACAGTAAAGTGCGACATCTCTTTCTTCCGCCACAGAGATCGCCTCCGCGAAGATCTTTTCGAAGTACTTCGAAGAGAGCGTATCGTCCTGAGAAAAAGCGGCGAATCCGGTGGTCACCTGCGACAGGTTCTTCACACCTGCTTCATCCATCTCTTTATACGGTGCATCGATGCGGATGCGGAAAGATGTATCCATCGTCGGGATCCACGGCGCGCCCTGATGTGTAAAGATCAAGGGCTCGTAGCAGTGGAAGTTATAGATGATGTTTTCATCATAAGGCATCGCCAGATCTTTTACGGAATCGACACTGTTGTTCCAATAGCCGCCCACAAGGATCTTTATCGTCGGCGCGATCTTCCGGATACGGCGGATACACTCGTACGAGATCTTATTCCAAAGCTCGCAGTAGGACTTATCCGTGACTTCGTTCAGAAGCTCAAATGCCAGTCGATCCTCGTATTTTCCGAAACGCTCGGCAACTCTTTCCCAAAGCGTATAGAAACGCTCCTGCAGTTTCTCACTGTCGAAGAATCCGGCTTCACCATGTGCATCATCGAAGGAATATCCCATCGTCTTATGAAGGTCAAGGATCATGTTCAGTCCGTATTTTCCGCACCAGTCGATCGCATCCTGGATGTGGCCGTAGCCGCTCTCGACCGGAGCACCTTCTTTATCTTCGATCAGTTCGTAGTCGAAAGGAAGACGGACATGATCCATTCCCCATCCCTTGATGGTCTTAATGTCTTCTTCAACTACAAATGTGCTGTATGTTTCTTCCGTGTCATCACACTGGGACAGCCAGCCGCCTAAGTTGACACCTTTCTGATAACCCATCCAAGTCTTCATGAACTACCCTCTCCTCTATCTGTTCATAATATGCCTATTATAGCAGACAGAGAGCTTCCCGCGGAAGAATTTTGGATAGGAGATGTTATTCTGAGATCAGTTCATACGCAGAAACCTTCTTGATCGAACCAGCCATGACATAGGTCATCGCAAATACCAGCGCACCGATCAGCACGATCGTAAGAAGAATCAGCACCGGAAATACGATAAAATCGATCTTATGCATGCCGAATCCCGAAAGGATCGCCGTCATAAGCGGATTTACCAGAGCGAATCCGAGAATGGAACCTATAACGGATGCGGCAAGAGTTACCGGCAGAAGCGATAGTGAAAGCTGGATCTTCAGCTGGCGGCTGGTAAAGCCGACCGCTTTCTTGATACCGAATTCTTTCTCTTTCTTGATAAAGAGCGTCTTGAGGAGGATCTTGATGACCAGTAGGATGATCGCGATATTTAAGCCCACCATGATCATGACGATCAGGGATACGGCCGAGATCTCCGTTCCTTCTCCACTGTGGACCTGATCGTAGACATTGCCTCCGGTCGTGCACTTCTCGCCGAGAAGTGCTTTTATATCGGAAAGAGCCTGATCTACTTTTTCCACACTCGGATCATCCATTCTGAAACGTATGATCTCATAGTTCGGATCGATCCCCAATCTCTTGGCGCCCTCTTCGCTGATGAAGATACGTACACCGAGATTCATGACGGACTGCTGGAATCCGGTGATGATGAAGCGCTCCGTATGATTGCCGAACACTACTTCGATCTCATCTCCGATCGTCACACCGAGGCGGTCTGCGATCACTCTTCCGATGACGCATTCGTTCGATTCCCGGAAAGAATCTCCTTCATACACGCCGCAGTCAATGTATTCGGGTTTATCCGTGAAGAAAGCGAAGGTTTCGTTCCCTTCAATGCTGATGTTCGCAAAATTGTAGCCATATACCTGACTGATTCCGTCGATCCGTGTCATTTGTTCCATGATATGGTGAGTCTCTTCCGTATCCGTGTTGACGTTGATGAATCCGTCCGGAACATCTCCGTTGATGAGATGGACGAACTCTGTCGGGTTGACCTTGCTGTTGTAAAAAAGGATCCCCGAGAACATGATCATAAACGCGACCACACTCATAACGGAAAGAAGGATGATATTCTGTCCCTGGCTTTGCAGCATGCTCTTCAGCGCCAGAAGGATATTCAGACCGCCTTTGGTATTCTTCAGCGGAAGATGGTTTTTCTTAAAGCTGTTGGATTTTAATCCGAAACGCAGCGCCGTGGCAGGATGAAGCTTCTTCAGTTTGATCGTGGAAAGGAACACTACAACGATCATACAGACCGCAATGCCGCCGAGGATAATAAGTGTTGTTCCCGGACAGAAACGAAGCACCCAGAGAACTCCCGTGATCGTCTGGAAGATCTCTCTGTCGAGGATCGGCATGGTGATGTAAGAAAGGATACAGCCGATCACTCCGCCGATCATACCTACGATCACAAACTCAAGCGTCATCGCCGCGCGGAGCTGCCCGACCGTATGTCCGACCGCACGAAGGGCACCGATGTTTTTGATATCTCTGTCGATATTGTTGTTGATCGTAAAGACGATCATGATCAGACATACGGCAAGAACAACTATCGAAAAAGCCGTCACCAGACCGGAAAGAATATCCGAAATAGCCGTATATCCTTCCTTTGCCAGATCGCGTGCATACGAATAGAAATCCAGGCCTGCTTCTGCCAAACTGTCTCTGCTTGCCTGAAGGACCTCATCCTGAGAAACACCTTCAGCGCAGTACATCTTGACCATCTTTCTGTCTGCGATATAGTTCGTCTCTAGATAGGACGCCTCGGCAAATTCCCACATCTTCGAAAAGGAATCTTCATCGACCATGACGGACATCCAGCCGTAGGAGTTTCCGCCGATCAAGGCTTCATAAATGCCGGCTACGGTGAAGTCGATATCTCCCGCCGCGGGCGAGTGCATGTGGATCTTATCTCCAATTTTAATGCCGTTGATTTTCGCATAGTACGAATTGAAATAGATCTTCGGGCCGGTTGCCGATTCATCTCTTTCCAGAAAATAGTACTCTTCGGCAGCCCCGTATTCGCCGATCCTTGTGATCGTGGAACCATCGAGATCGAACTCTTCGTCCTCTCCTTCTATACGGAGCTTAACGGTACCCGGCATGACCATATCCTGAATGGAGAATTCAGCGATCTCCGGAATACCGGAGAGTGCTTCTGAAATATCGTCATCGGAACCGACGATATATGACAGGACATCGGCTTCCTTTCTCTCTTTCACTTTTTCGTCATAGATCGAGCTGTACTGTCCGACAAAAAGACCTGTATGCAAAAGAAGCGAAGACAGGATCAAGACGAAAAGAAACGCCGTCAGGACATTTCTGTCCTTTCTCATATTGGCACAAATCAGCTTTACCATCCCATCTCCTCCAGAAATCCACGGATCATCTCATGTCTCTTTTTATCGCCGCTTACGTATTTCCCGGGATTACACTCCCCCTTGATGCCACCGTCCTCGAGATAGAGGATGCGGTTCGCGCGGCGCGCGGATTTGATATCGTGAGTAACCATTACGATGGACTGGCCTTCGTTGTTGATATCGGTAAGAACATTGAGTACTGCTTCTACACCTGCGGAGTTGAGCGCGCCAGTCGGTTCGTCTGCGAATACTACATCCGGGTCATTGATGACCGCTCTGACCATCGCCGCACGCTGGGCTTCACCGCCGCTGACCTGTGCCGGAAACTTGTCGGTCATTTCTTCGCTGATGCCGACCCGTTCGAAAAGCGCTGCCGCTTTTTTCTTCAGATCTTTCTGCTTCTGGCCGATGAGCATACCCGTGCTGATCGCATTGTCCATGATGCTCATACTATCTACAAGATGCACCTGCTGGAATACAAATCCGCAGTGCTTCCTGCGGAACACGGCAAGCTGGTCATCGTTCATCTCGGTGATCTCTTTTCCTGCGTATTCGATATGACCGAGGGACGGCTTATCCATGCCGGAGAGAGCATAGAGAAGCGTGGATTTTCCGGCACCGCTGGATCCCATGATGACAGTGAAATCTCCCTCGTAGATCTCGAGGTCAAGATTCTTGATGATGTGATACTGCTTCCCGGATACCGAGAAACTTTTGCTGAGTTTGTCTGTTTTGATGATCGTTTTTCTGTCCACTGCCGTGACTCCTTTCGTCATTACGGCATCAGTATAAAGCAGATGACACTTTTAAATCTTTGCGAAAGTTTTAACCGATTTTTAAACAGAAAGATAAGGATCAGAGAAGCAAAAGGCGGAGAACGACGGTAAGTCCGCCGTTTTTATTAACTGCGGTGATCTCGCCGCCCATCTTCTCCATAAGGTAGCGGGAGATATAAAGGCCTAAGCCGGCGCCGTCTTTTCCATCTGTGTTGGAGCCGCGCTTAAACTTCCCGAAAATCGTCTCGATCTCCTCATCCGGGACACCGCCGCCTTTATCTCCGATCTCTAGAACGAGGAAATCTTTGCCGTCCACACTCTTTTCAGTGTGGCTTCCGACAGTTATTTCCGTATTCGCATACTTATAGGAATTGGCAAAGACATTTCCGATGATCTGATTTAAGCGGAGCCGGTCAGCGCGGACGACAGCATCCACGACTTTCACTTCATTTACTTTCTTCAGATAATCCGCATCTGCGATAGAGCCTTCGATTTCTTTCGAGGTCACTTCTTCCACATTCACCTCAAGATGCTCAAGTTCCTCCAGTGTCGCATGGAAAAGATTCGACACCAGGGAGTCGATCTGATCCATAACATCGGTCATCGCCTTGATGGATGTCACCGGTGTCTTGATGTCATGCGAAAGCTGCGCGACAAGTTCTTTTCGAGCCTTCACGGCCTCAGCTTCACGGAGTTTGCTGGCATGCAGTTCTTCGCGCATGATGTCGAATGCCCCGGTAAAAGCACCGAAAGCGTTTCCCTTATCCATTTTTATGGGAACATCGAGATTGCCGGATGCGACCTTCGATGCGAAGTCTTTCATCTCATCGAAAGGATCCACGACGCGTTTCTTCAGATAGAAGAAATACAGAGCAGTTACACCGAGCATCAGAAGAAGGATACCGACGACCACAGCTGCCATGATACGGTTTCTCCGGACCTGCTGCTCGTGATAGGTATTATGCACGATGATCTTTCCGACGATCTCCCCGTTTTCGGTGACCACATCGCGGATGACATCATAGCGGGTCGTGGCGGAAGATACGGAGGTGGAAATGCCTTCTCTGGTATATTGAAGAAGATTTCCTTCATTGTCGATCACTGCATAATCGAAGGGCTGGTCAGACTCGATCCGTGCTTTTTTCTGCGAAGCGATCTCCTTCCAGTTTTTCCCCATAGCGATCGTAAGACGGTTGGTCTGCGTCGGATAGGAGGGAACTTTCCGGGATCCCAGATTCCAGAGATACAGGCTCGCAAGGAAGATCAGCAGAAGAAAAGATATCGCATAGATCAGAAATGAACGGATCTTCACGGCTTGTCCTCCAGAATAAAACCGGTGCCCCAGACCGTCTTGATATAGGAAGGGTTACTCGGATCTTTCTCGATCTTCTCGCGAAGATGACGGATATGGACATTCAGCGTGACATCTCCGACGAACTCGGTCTCCCAGATTTTCTCGAAGAATTCTTCCTTCTTAATGATGCGGTTCCTGTTATTGAGCATATAGACCAGAAGACGGAATTCCATGGCTTTGAGCGGTATTCTCTCCCCATCCCGGAGAACGATTGCTTTTGACAGGTCGATCGTCGTATCGCCCAGGCGTACCAAGTGATCGTCCGCCTCTTGTCTATTCGGATCCGGAGTATCTTTGGCACCTGCTTCCTCATAGCGCTTCAGCGCCGCCTTCACTTTTGCAAGAAGGACGCCTAGCGAATAGGGCTTGCAGATATAGTCATCGCCGCCGATGGAGAGCGCCAGGAGCATGTCATCTTCCGCCGATCTGGCACTGATGAAAAAGATCGGGACATTGATATCTTTTCTTATCTCCTGGCAGAGCTCAAATCCGGAATCCTCACCGAGATTAATATCCAGAAGGATCAGTGAACATGTATTATCTTTGAAGAAGTCGAGGGCCGCCTGCTTATCGGTGACATAGGTCGCCGTCACACCGGACATATTGAAATACTTCGCTGTATATTCGGACAGTTCGAGCTCATCATCTACGACTAAAACACTGTAATGCATCCCCTGCTTCATCCCCCTGCAGTTTCATGTTTCCCGATACGGGATCACTTCTTTTAATCCTTCGGCCGGATCATCTTATAGTGTGGTATCCCATCCAGTATAAACTCTTCGGAAACGATCTGAAAACCCTGTTTCGCATAATACCCGGCGGCATATACCTGTGCCTCCAGATAGATCGGCACATCTCCGTAGATCTCTTTCGTCACGCGGACTCCCTCTGCAAGAAGCTTCCCGCCGAGTCCCGTTCCTCTGGTTTTCTTAGATGTAAGGACTCTGCCGATCGCAGGATACTCATCGTGTTCGGCACCCGGTGCAAGTACACGGAGATATGCCTGTACCCCTTCTTCATCTGAGAACCAGACATGGACCGCATCCGGATCTCTCCCATCGAGTTCCGGTGCCAGGCACTTTTGCTCACAGACGAAAACATCCACTCGGAGCTTCATGATGCCATAGAGTTCATCCGGTGTCAGTTCCTGAAATTTCTTGACGTGCGGCTTCATCATGAGTTCTTCAGTGCTTCATCGATCTCTTCAGCATATCTTACGGTCTCCATCGCATCGCGGCAGTACTTGTCCGCACCGATGGCATCCGCATATTCCTGCGTCAATACCGCGCCGCCGACACAAACTTTCGCCCATGGCGCCTGCTCACGAAGGAGCTTGATGGTCTCTTCCATCGCAGGAACAGTCGTGGTCATCAGTGCCGACAGGCCGACGATCGGAGCATGCAGACGGATAACCTCGTCGACGACCGTCTGCTCCGGTACATCTTTTCCGAGATCTGATACAGCAAATCCATAGTTCTCAAGGATGAGCTTCACGATATTCTTTCCGATATCATGGATGTCGCCGTGAACTGTCGCGATAACAAACGGGCAGCGGGACGATCCGCCGTTTCCATCATCGCTCGCCGCCATAGCGACTTTTACTTCTTCAAAAGCACTTTTCGCTGCTTCTGCCGCCATAAGAAGCTGCGGCAGATAAACTTTCTTCTTTTCGAAATCCGCACCGACGATATTCAGTGCCGGGATGACTTCCGACTGGATGATCTCCAGAGGTTTCTTCTCCGCGAGCATCGCTTTCGTAAGCGTACCTGTCTTCTCTTTCAGTCCGCGGACGATCGCCTTCTGCAGTTCCGAAGAAGGGCCTTCACCGGAACTCTCGGAAGAAGATGCTTCTGCGGACGGTGCCGCTCCTGCTGCCGGCGCCGCCGCAGGAGCCGGAAGATTCTGGGCATATGTAATGTAATCCATGCAGTTTTCATCCATGTTGTGAAGTGCACGGAAGGCATGGTACACATTCATCATCTCCTGCGAATACGGGTTCATGATCGCCGCAGAAAGGCCATCCTGCAGGCAGATTGCGAAGAATGTCGAGGTGATGATATTTCTGCTCGGAAGTCCAAAAGAAACATTGGAGATACCGAGCGAGGTATTTACTTTCAGATCATGACGTATACTGTGGACCGCCTGCATGGTGGCAAGGGCCGCAGTCGTATCGGCTGAGATCGTCATGGCAAGAGGATCGAAGATGAGATCCTTCTTACTGATTCCGTACTCGGCTGCTTTCTTAATGATCTTCTCAGCGATGGCAACTCTTTCTTCTGCCGTATCCGGGATACCGCCTTCATCCAGGGTAAGAGCGACAACGAATCCGCCGTATTTCGCGACCAGCGGGAAGATCATGTTCATGACTTCTTCTTTACCGTTGACGGAGTTGACCATAGCTTTTCCGTTATAGGCACGAAGGCCTGCTTCCATGGCCACCGGATCTGTCGTATCCAGCTGCAGAGGAAGGTCGGTGACCGCCTGCAGTTCTTTTACCGCACGAAGAAGGAAAGCCGGTTCATCGATCTCCGGAAGACCGACGTTTACGTCGAGGAGCTGAACTCCCGCGTCCTGCTGTTTCAGGGCTTCGCCTAAGATATAATCGATATCGTTTTCACGGAGTGCCTGCTGGAAGCGCTTCTTTCCTGTCGGGTTGATGCGCTCGCCGATCAGGATCGGGCTGCCGCCGAATTCCACCACCTGAGTATAGGAGGACACCAGAGAGCGGTTCTTCTCTGTTACCGGAACCGGCGTGATGGACTTGGATTTTTCGACCACTGCACGGATATAGTCCGGTGTGGTACCGCAGCATCCACCCGCGATACGCACACCCTTTTCCAGAAGTTTTCCGACAGACTCGGAGAATTCCGGCGGGAATACATCATAGACGGTCTTGCCGTTTTCCGCTCTCGGAAGACCGGCATTCGGTTTGAGAAGTACCGGCACGGAGGCATATTCGAGATACTCTTCCACGACACCCACGAGTTGGTCCGGACCGAGAGAGCAGTTGGCGCCGATCGCATCGGCATGCATACCCTCAAGCATCGCGACCATCGCCGCCGGAGATGCACCCGTCATGAGTTTTCCGTCAGAACCGTAGGCATTAGAAACAAATACCGGAAGATCCGTATTCTCTTTTACAGCCAGAAGCGCGGCTTTCGTATCGTAGCTGTCGTTCATGGTCTCGATAAACACAAGATCCACACCGGCCGCCACGCCGAATTTCACGGTCTTACTGTACATCGCGACCGCGTCTTCAAATTCATAGTCGCCGTAAGGCTTCAGGAGTTTTCCTAAAGGACCGATGTCCAAAGCGACAAACTTCTCCTGCGTTCCCGTGGAACGCGCCGCCGCTTCGCGGGCATTCTTTACCGCCGCCGTGACGAGCGTTTCCAGTTCTTCGTCATCGAACTTTAATCCGTTGGCGCCGAAGGTATTACTTAAGACTACGTTGGAACCTGCATCGTAGTAGGATTTCTGGATTCTTATGATCTCCTCCGGATGGGATACGTTCCATCTCTCCGGAAGCTCTCCGGGCTGAAGGCCCGCTTCCTGAAGAAGCGTACCCATTCCTCCGTCAAGGAACAGAAAATGGTCTTTCAT
>ONFC01000037.1 GCA_900317035.1 uncultured Eubacteriales bacterium | reverse complement strand
ACCTATCTCGGTGACCGCGCAGATGAACTTTCCGGCGGACAGGCCCAGCGTCTGGCTATAGCACGGGCCATGTGCAAGGAAGCACCTCTTCTTCTCCTGGACGAACCCACTGCATCTCTGGATGCATCCACAGCCGCTTCTGTTATGGCCTCTCTAGACGCCTGCACCGCGGACTCTTCCCGTAATCTGACCATCGTACATGTCACGCATCAGGTCGAATACCTGAAGGGTTACGACCGGATCCTTCGTATGGAAGGAGGAAAGCTCTATGTTTAGGAGGCTGTGTCAACTTTTACGCGAACTCGGGGTCCTTCGTCTGTTCATCGTATCCCTTCTTCTTCGCGCGCCCTTTGACTTTCTCAGCACCGTGCTTTCCGCAAATCTGATTTCCCGGTTTATCCGTCTGATGGAGCAGGGGCAGAGGGATTCCCTTCTTCCCACTTTCTGGCTTTTCCTTCTTCTTTCGCTCCTTCTGTTCGTCTATAACATGACGATCTGGGCAACGATCTCCATGAAACTGAATCTGCTTCTCCTTTCAAGACTTCGGAAGAAGCTCCTCTCCCATATAATTTCCTCGGAATATGCCGATATCCAGTGCTTTTCGAGCGGCGAATGGATCAACCGGATGAACTACGATGTGGACCGCCTACATGCCTACATGATGGGGCCGGTCACGTTTATGCATCTATTCATCGCGCTGGTGAATCTGATCCTGTCGTCCATCGTCCTGGCCTTCCTGAACCTGCCATTACTCGCCGTATCCATTGCGATCACGGTCCCCTTCATGCTTCTGAGCTGCATCGTAGTAGTCAGAAAGATCCCGCAGTTCAAGAAGCGCGCCCAGGAGAAGTTCGGCGAATACACCAACTGGGCGGAGCCGATCCTGAGAGCGCATCAGGCGATCTCTATCTTTGATGGAAAAGAACTGGTCATGAAAAAAGTCGAAGATACGAGCCTGAGCATGCTTCAGGAGAACATGAAGGCACACCGGGCGATGGCCAGATCCAACTTTCTCAATACCCTTTCCGGCGGATTCGGGTATATTCTGTTACTGGCACTGGGCGGCACCATGATGGGCGAATCCATTGACAGCCTTGCCACCCTCATGAAGATCACCCAGTACCGGGCGGGCGTCATGCAGAGTGTCTTTGTCATCAACCGATCCGTAAATAACATGAAGAATAATCGTGCCGGCGCGGAGCGGGCGCTGGAAGTTCTGGACCAGGGACATACAGAAGCCTAAAGTATCCAGGCTTACAGCCAGATGGCTTCACTTAAGATCTGACGGACGTTGTGCGGATTCACGCGGACCATTTTCGCCAGATACCAGGCGCGTTCCTCGTCGCTCATTTCAAGGAACGGCTTCGAAAGTGAAGATTCCTCCGCCGTCGGATCTTCCATATCCGCCTTCTCCGAAGGACCGGACTTCATCCCTAAGAGACTTCCTTCCAGCGCATCCACCTCCTCGATCTGGGCCTGAACCTTCCAGATCGTTTCCTGAAGCGCCTGTCTCTTCTTTGCGAAAAGCACTTGCAGTTCTTCTTTGGAAGCTGATCCTTGCAGAAGCATCTTGATCTCATTTAGAGAAAAACCCATATCCTGCAGCGCGACCAGCGCTTCCACGATCTCGCACTGCTCCGCGGAGTAGAACCGGTAACCGGTCTCCGGATCGACCTTCACCGGCTTGATGATATCTTTACTTTCATAGAGCCGCAAAGCCTTCGATGAGACCCCGGCCAGGCTGGCCAGCTCTCCGATCTTCAGAAGAGCCATCTCTTTCTTTTCTTCTTCCGGATGTGCATGTTCGCTCATAAGAAACTCCTGTTCTTTCTAAACAACCTTCTCCAGCATCTCTCTTGCCCAGAAATACTGTCCCTTATCTTCGAATTCTCTATAGAAGACTTCGATCATCATCGTTAAGTAAAGGATGATGTCATACCAGCGCAATCTCTTAAGCTCATCCTCGGAGAACGAAGTCTGGCCGAATCCTTCCAGAAAATATTTATCTCTGTTGTGCATTCTGAAGCGGTCATCCATAAACGGTTCGCCCCACATCGCTCTTTCCCAGTCGATGATCCCGCTCACATGTCCATCTTTGACAAATACATTTCCTTCCCACATATCCCAATGGACGAGGGAGGCTTTTTTCACCTCTCGAAAAGCACTCTCCTCTTTTTCCAACTGATCCAGAAGTGTCCGGCCATCGTATAGAATGTCGACGTTTCTTCTTTCCGCATCGGAGATGAGATTTGTCAGCATCTGTTTGACAAACGCATACAGAGAATCATATCGGGTATCTTCCCCCAGGAACCCGAAGTCCGGATTCTGAATCGTGGAGAGTTCTCTGGATATCCTTCCGAGTTCTTTTCCTATCGCGGAGATCTCCTCTTCCGACATCTTCTCTTTCACAAAGTGGAAATTGTCACCCTCCAGCTTTTCCATGAAGAAGTAGTTCCCGTCGCAGATCGTGTTACTGGTATCGTAATACTGGACATCAGCTACCTTAAACGAGCATTTTTCCGCAACCAGTTTCATGGCCGTAACTTCAGCACGCATCAGATTCACTTCATTTGAAGTATTCCCGCTTCGATCTTTCGCGGCAACTTTCAGGATGCTCTCGCTACCATCGCTAAAAGCAATCGAATAGGTAACATTACACATACCTTCGGTCAACTCTTTTATTTCCGTTACCTGTTTATCCGGAAAAGCCACCTTCGCCATGCGGGAAATCGTATCATTTGATTGTCTGTTCTTCGTTATCACTTTCTAGCTTCTCCCGTTCTTTCGAAACACCAGATGGTGGAAAAACGCTATTTTCTTGAATTCATCCATCGTGCTCGCTTTAATTTCCAGCTCGAGCATCGGCTGGTACCATTCCTTCTTCGACTTGATCTCATTATTGGAAGAAAGCCCGAAGAATGCTCTTATTCCAAATGTTTCAGAGAGTGTCATATCATGAGACAATGCTTCGATAAGCAGTTCATCGCTATATACGCTTCTGTTTCCGAACATGCTGTCCTCGGGAACTTCATTCAGAAGATCCAGTGCCGCTTGAGGATCGTCAGCAAGCACCGCACTTCCCATGACTCTGCCATAAAGATTATGTTTAATTACAGAAAGGACTCCTTCCGGTTTGACTACCCGCGCCAGCTGCATCAGGATTTCTTCTCTGTTATCAACATATTCCAGAACATTATGGCAAAGAGCAACATCGATCGAATTATCCGGCACTGTCTTAAGATAATCCAATCCCTGCGGTATCAGAGTATACTCATTTTCCTTGACCCGCAGGCTGTACATCTCTTCATTCGGCTCTACCGCAATCACTTCATGATCCTTGGCATAGTGATCCGCAGTAATGCAGAATCCTGCACCGAAATCCAGTATCCTGAGCCTCTTATCACCTGAAAAGTCCAGCTGATGATATATCATTTCGTAGAACATCTTGCCCCAAGGCTGCTCTACCATCTTTCTGTAATCTTGAATCGTTCCCATTCTCCGTTATTCCTCAGTTACCTATCATCTCAATAATTCTATCTATACATGTCGGAAGATGCATCATGTGATGAGATCCACGCATCTTATCATATGTCTTTCCTTCTTAAGCTAAACAACAGAACTGTCACCGTTCCATCCACTTCTTCTCCCACGATATCGAAACCAAAACGCTTGGTGTAAAACCGGATATTCCGCTCATTATCTTTGGGCGTGACCAACGTAAGCTCCTGCCAATCCGGATGTTCACTCATAAAATTCTTCATCAGCAGCGTTCCGATTCCACGGCCCTGTTCTTCTTTTACGACTGCTAAGCAGCCGATATAATACTTTCCGGGCGCTTCCTCTTTATAACTGATAACGCCTACAGCCTTTCCCTGATCATAGGCGATAATTTTCGGATAATCGAGGATAGAATTCTTCATATTCTCCTCGGAACGGCCATATGCCTGGCACTGTCCATAGCGGATGAAATCATCATAAAATGCAGAATTATAGATTTCCACCAGAAGCTTCGCATCACTTGTATCTGCACATCTATATTCCAAATCGTTTACAAACATCTCGTTTATTCCTTCTATCTATCGCTTATGCACGATCCAGTTCCCGTCCTCGACGGTGTACTGGAATTCACTGTAGTTCTCATTCATCATAACATCGATGAGCTCGAGGAAATCTTCAACCAGGTTGACGTTATTGATTTCCTTTTTCTCGACCCAGTGCATGGCACCTTCATCAGATGAAACTAATTCTCCTTCAAAAGCACTTGTCTCATACAGAAATACGAGATACCGGCCATTAGCATAGTCACCGTCTTTTAACGGAAACTGCTTAATTCCGCAGAGTCTTGGAGACCGTATCGTAAGTCCGGTCTCTTCTTTCATCTCCCGGATAACTGCATCAACTATCGATTCACCCGGTTCCACATGACCTCCCGGGAGTGTATATCCTTTCCAGTCCTCGCTCACACGATCTTGAAGCAAATACCGCTCCTCGTCATGAATCAGGCACAATACAGTCAGTTCAGTTATTTCTGTTCTACTCATCTTTTCTCCCTTTTTCTAGTGACACCATTTAGGTTGCATCGGGATAATCATAGAATCCTCCCTTGTGGAAATTCTCATTTCCAAGCGGCTTGGCCGTGAGCTTGAAGATCACGCAGCCATCGGGGCATACCACGGTTTTGGAATACTTCCCGTCACCGCCGAGATTCTCAAGGTCACCGCCGCTTCGGACGGCTTCCATCAAGGGATAAAGCATCATCATGGTCTTCGAGCAAATGCCATATCCATCCTGATTTACCGGACATCCATAGGTGCAGGTATATTTGTCACCGATTTCTTCTCCGTTACGGCAGTATCTTTCCGTATGGTCTCCATGAAGGAACCCGGTCACTTCCACAGTAAATTCATATTCTTCGTCATACCACTTTTTCATTTTAATTCTCCTTCTTGGCGATCAAACCCAGCCACGCAGGAAGTGCCGCCATCACATTACTTTTCCAATCGTTTATGTTTTCAATATCTGCCGGTGTTTTCGTTTTCAACTCATCAAAGGAATACCAAAAGGAAGCATCGATTGCCTGAAGTTCCGCCATCTCGGTTATCTGAAGCCCGGCAGAGATATTCGAGTTAACGATATCCTGCACTCTCCAATGAAGATCAGGAAAAACATCGTAATAGGACTTCTTGATAGTAGGTGCTTTCCACGCTTCACCGGTAAATGGCCGGTTGAAAGGATGAATATCAAGCATTGCCGAATACCCACCCGTCTTTAATACACGAGCCACGTTCCGGTACATTTCATTTAAATCGCCGATCCAGGTCAATGTTCCGTTTGATGTATATACAAGATCGTAAGATGCATCTTCGATTTTCGACAAATGCATCGTATTATCACAGATATACTCTATATCTAATCCCCAGCTGTCGGAGATCTCCTTCGCGTTTTCCAGTTGTCTTTCACTTATATCTGCAGAGGTAACCTTTGCGCCCATTAATGCGAATGCAAATGCAGCGTGGTTATCTCCACTTGACGGCAATAACATTCTTTTCCCGGAAAAATCCCCGACATACTTCTTTAGAAGCGAGAGCATTTCCGGATGAAATGCAGTAGCCGGATCCTGCCTTAATCTGCTAAGTCTCTCTTCGGTTCTTAATGATTTATACCAATCGGAATCAGAAACCTGATTCCAATGATTCTTTACCTCTAATTCCCAATCTTCCATTTTCAAAAGTCCTCCGCAGATATCGACAAAAGCAGTCCGTTCAGTCGATCGAAAAGTTCTCTGTCTTCAGATCACAATAGTATCTTCCGCTTTCAGCAGCAAACCGCAAAACGCAGTAGTCCGGATCAGTGACACCGCCTTTATAGAAGATCGTATCACCTTTCCGCCAGATCATATCCTTTGTCTTCTGATCTGTCAGCACTTCCATTTTACCTTTCAGCATGACTCCCGTGTATTTGATCAATCCCTTGTGGTAGAAGTAAACACATGCTTTCGGATCATTCAAGTACTGCTTGACCCGCATGGAGGATGTATTGGTCGAAAAATAGAAATGACGCAAGCCCTCGATTTTTCTCGGCTTCAACATCGCTTTCACATTAGGAAATCCATCCTCATCAATCGAACAGATAAATGCTACTCTTTGCTTCCTGATAAAAGCTTCGATCTTGCTTTTTTCCATATCTATCTCCTACACATGGAAGCGTCTCTGAAGCTCTGCTGCCACAGCTCTTCCCTTGAATATAACGGCGCCTGCAAAAAGGATAACGCTGACCATCAGGCAGACGACCCAGGCGATCGGCATTTTCGCACTTGCAAAGTAATATATGACACTCGGAACGACTCCCATGAGAAGTCCTGAGAGAAGGTATGACATCGTATTTCCGTTTTTATCAATCATCGCCAGCACGAAATTCGCTATGATCGTCGCCACCAGTGCACTCGGCACCACCAGATCGATCGTGATCTTCATAAATCCGAGGTAGTATGCAGTGACACACCACATCGCAATCGTGATCAGCATCAGCATGGTCACCTTTCCCGCCGATCCGGTATCCGGCTTAAACTGCCGCATGATGCCGAACTCAAGTCCCATGAGCCACATGGCAAGAAGCAGGCTCCAGTGAAGTCCCGGATACCCCGGGATCCGAAGTCCGACCATGAAATCCAGACCGACTCCGACAATTAGCAGACCCCAGGCAAGGAACAGCTGGATCTTATAAAAGAGGGACCTCTTCTTCTGTGCTTCAAACGTCGGATAACAAGGAGCTTCGCCAGTCCCAGACAGCTTACTCTGACACAGCGGGCATTTCAGGAGATCGCCCTCGATCCCGATATTGCAATAAGGGCACTTTCTCATCTGATCACCTCCGTAGCAGATACGGTGATGTCCACTCCGGATGAGGAAAGGAACCGCACGAAATTCTTTACGACACCGGTATTCATATACGCGGAGGAGACTCCGAGAGTGAGATTATCTCCATAGCCGAACATGGTCGAGAAAATGGTATTGGTACTGCAAAATCCGCTGTAATTCCCGATTTTCTCTCCAAGAGACTTCGGAGGTTTCTGCACACCCATATTCGAAAAGGTCATGGACACCTTCTTATTCGATTTCTTCGTGAAATGCCGCACTACCCACTGCTTGATAAATAACGGCACCACCCTGACAGGAGCGACATACTCCATCGTTTCAAAGCTGTCCATCTGTTTCTTTACATTTTCCTCGGTAAGCTGACTCTTAAAGGATGCATCAAACTCAGCGGCCAGTTCCTCCAGTGAGATCTCACTGTCAAAGACATGCGAGACGTTTACGCTGTTGAAGAAGTTTCGCGCAGTCTTTGACGGATAGTAATTCCGAAGATTTACAGGCAGAGATATCGTCACCGGAAGCTGGTTCTTGCGGTGCGGCATCTCATCACGGATCGCAAGCATCCAGAGTGCCCCCAGATAGCTCGTCAGAGAGACTTTCAGTTCTTTTGCACGGGGAAGGATCTGCGAAGTCGGCAGATGGATCTCGAAAAACTGCAGCTGATGATAAGGAAGCTTTATCCCTATCAGCCGGAATGCCTTCTTTCGAGAGGGTCCTCGGGAAAGGTTCTTACTTCCGAAAAACTGGCGGTAACTGTCCTGACTAAGGTCTCCCTGAGATGCGCCGGAGTGAACGGTAATGTCCGTAAACTCACCGGGATACTTTCTTCTTAAGTAATCCAGCACGATGATGTTCAGGAACTCCATGGCACCTGTTCCGTCTGCGAGGACATGCGAGATATCCAGATTGATCCTGTTTCCGAAATAGGTCACCTGATAGTGAAGCATAGTCTTTGACGGGACATAAAGAAGCGGACAGATACGATCATCTTCCTGCTTGACCACAGGCATAAGATCCGTGTCTTCCATATAGTGCCAGAAGATCCCGCGCCGGATCCTCACCTGTACCTGCGGACGGTCTTCGATCGCAGATTCCACCGCCTGCTGCAAAAGCTCAGGATCGACCTCCTCTTTCAGCGTGCAGCTTAAGCGGAACGACCTTGTATCACGTTTTCCGACCGTGGCCAGAAAGACTTTTGAGACATTGTCAACTTTATACCAATTACCGCTTCCCATAGATCTCGTCTGACACATGTTCCGCCAGCCGCTTCATCGCTTTTTTCGCCATGGAGCCGGGCATCTGCTGGTACACATGCCATCCTTTCTCCTCAATATCAAGTTCCGCCTTTCCGCCGGATGAATCTATTCTCTCTTTAAGTTTAACACTATCATCGAGAAGTATCCCGTTTCTTCCGGCCATAATATAAACTGGTGGGAAATTCTCGAAACTTCCGAACAGGGGACTGAAAGCCGGATCCAGCGGATCGTTTTCACCCATATATGCCTTGGCGGAATCCATTACAAACTCTTTCGTAAGGATCGGATCGATATCCTGATTGGTCTCATAAGACTCGGATGTTCCGGTCATATCCGTCCACGGGCTGAATAAAAGAAGTTCCCTAGGTGCAGATTTTCCTTCCGAGATCAGTCTCTGCGTCAGGCAGAGGGCCATATTTCCACCCGCCGAATCACCGGCTAATAGAATATGATCAGCCTGCGCGACATTTTCAACAAGATAATTCCAGAAAGCTGTAGCGTCCTCAGATGCCGCCGGATAAGGATGCTCCGGCGCCAGCCGGTAAGCGAATGAATAGACGGTGAAACCTGTCGCCATGGCAAGCTTTACAGAGAGATTGCCTGCATAGTCGAGACCGCCGCTGACGTACCCGCCGCCGTGGCAGTAGAGGATCACATACTCAGAAGCTCTTTCAGAAGAAGGTTTGAACTCCTCACAGGGAATTTCGCCGATCTGAAATCTTCTTCTCTCCACATCACCTTTGGGAGTCGCAAGGCGGCCGGCCCACTCGGCACGTTTTCTATGACGCATCAGGTCCGCTTCCGAACCGGTCTTCCCGGATATAAAATTCAAGGTCTTCAGTGTTTTGACCCACCCGTTACTCATCTCCGCCAGTATTTCTCCTTTTTACGATTCAAGATCGATCCACAATGCCGGGCGGACCGCGCTATTGCTGGCAAAGACACTTCTGCCGCCGTAGTTTACGGTGCCGTCACCACTGACATATGCACCGGGTGTCCGTAGCCACCATCTTCCCGGGGTAGAAGAACCTCTGGCCCGGCAATACTCTGTTTCCTGGCAAGTCCGGGCACTTCTGGTATTCAGATACAGATTTACTTCTGCACCGTCCAGAAGGAAGATCTTGTCGATGGTATCGTTTACGGGTCCTGTACCGAGGGTGTGGGTCTTATCCGCGGCGACAGATACATTCAGGATCATATTCTTTTCTTCCGCAGTAAAAGCACTGGTAATGAACGTTTCGTTCAGCCATCTGCGAAGCGAGCATGTCTCCCATGTAGCCAGCGTACCGTTTTCGCTGTATTTCAGGCATTCGAGAGCGTCTTTGCTGATAAGGAGAACTCTGTTTCCATCCTTTCTTAAGACCAGCCACTCGATATCGGATGTCGCGCCGTTTGACAGCTGAGGATACCGTCCGAATGGGATCGTCACATACCCATTATAAAGGGAGACCTGCTTTAGATTCTTTTCGCAAACGATCTGAATAACACGTGGATTGGAAAGAAGCGCATTCACCGCCTGACCAAAACTCAGTTTCTGTTTCGGAGCATCGGATGACTGTCCTTTTGCCATAAATGTGGCAATGACTTTCTCCGCGGTTTCCTGAGCGGCCTGCTCTTCCCGCTTTTTTCTTTCCTCTTCCGCCTTTTTGCGCATCCTCTCTGCGGATTTATGCGATTCGATAAATCCGATGATATCGTTTCTCAGCGCATCGCTGCCGTAGCGAAGTGCTTTTTGCGTATTCGGATTATTCTCGAAGTAGGTTACATTCGTCAATGTCACAAGATTCGGGATCCGAAGGTCCGCCATCGCTTTCGCCAGATAGGCCTCACCGTTCTCCGGATCGATATCCAGGATCTTCTCGGCATATCTTTCGGCATTGCTCCAGTCACCATCTTCGATGAACATAAAGGTGCGCCTCATAAGGCCGAGCTTGGTCAGATCGCCTTCTTTCAGCGCAGATGGTACAGGCGCGGTTACGGTACTTCTGCTCTTTGATCCCAGGATCTTCTCAATTCCACGAAGAAGATCCTGAATCGCGCCGACTTTTCCCATATCCTGCGCCTGGAGCCTTGCGAATTCTTTTGGCATATCATAAGCATCGATGCCTTTATAACAAGGGATCAGGGTCTTATTTGCGCCCTTTTCGATCAGACTTAGGAAACGGCTCCATTCATTTTTGACCCAGACGGCATTATAGTATTCATAATCCGTTCCGAATGCGAGCATGATCTTCGCGGAGTTGAGCGCCGCAAAGATATACGGCTCATACTCCTGTCCGAGTTTATCTTCGAGAGTGATCCTTGAGAAAAAGACTTTGTAGCCTTTCTGCACCAGAGCCTGGTACACATCCTGCGCGATCACACTGTCGATCGTGCGATTGCCGGAATCATCTGTCTCTTTGTAGCAGATGAAAATATCATACGGGTCTTCTTTGGAAGAAACCTCGTTGATTCTGATACGCAGGGATTCGATGGCTTTCGCTTCTTCTCTATAGACAGCACGGGAAGCCGGATCCGAGCATTCCATGACCATCTCGAAATCCTCATCTTCCATGATGCTGTCAAAAGAAGAGCGGTGGCATGTCGGGACCTTTTTTCCGGTTCCCCGGTCATCTACATATTCGATACCGAACTTACAGAGAAGCAGGCCCCAGTAGGCTTCCGCCTCTTCCGGATAATCCGATACCAGCGTCTCATACACGCCGGAAGCTTTATCGAATTCGCCGGCGCTTCTTAGTCTGTTGGCTCGCGAAAAGAGATTGATCTTTTTCTCGTCATCGAGCTGTGGGACAGTCTGCACCGAACCGCAGTATTCGCATTCACATACGGTCATACCTTCAGTAATATTGAGGCCTCCGCCGCACATTTTGCACTTGAATACTGCCATTTTCCCTACACCTTAATGATTACTTATTGAGCTTGCAGGCCTGATTTCTTTCGGAAAGTCCATTCATCAGGAACCCGCAGTAGGATTTTGCAGTAGCATAGTCGCCGCTCAGAAGAGCATTCTTCAGCTGCTGAAGCTGAGCGCCCAGATTGGACTCCATCGCAGCGGTCGCCGCAGAGGAAACCGGATCACTGAACTTGAACTCATCGGCAAGTTTCTGCAGGTCTTTCTTGAGGGCTTCATCCTGGCAAAGTCCGGGAAGTCCTGCTGCCATCGCAGCAAGTGTCTTCATATTAGAGATATCCTGCTTGACCTGCACATCCTGACGGACGACCTCATTACGGACAACATCGGCAGCGATGCAGCCGATAGCCGCAATAGCGAAGACAATGACGTTGATAATGATCGCGGCCCATGCCGGGAACTTATTGGACAGGGCCATTTCGATGATGCTCAGTACCAGCTGGACAAGAAGATAGGTAACTCCGATACGGGCGATCGGGAAACCATAGAACTTACTTCTCGCACCCTTCCCCTTGGAAAAGGAGATGGAAAAGACAACGAACTGAAAAGCGATCGCGATCATTCCGCAGATATATGCGACCCAGAAAGTCGTCGTCATGCAAAAGGGCGCCACAAAAGCGATCACGCTGAACACTGCCATCAGTATTACTAAAACTATACAACCACGTACTCCGTTTTTACTCATGATCACTCACCCCTCTTCTTTCCACAGTTATTGCAGAAGTTTCCGACGATTCCTTTTAATCCGCAGCTGCAATCCCAGGCATCCCCGGATACAGCGACCGGTCTTTTACTACCGCAGTTGTTGCAGAAGTTTCCGATAATGTTCTTCTGGCCGCAGGGGCAGTCCCACATATCCGCAGAAGGAGCTGCCGGTGCCGGTGCCGCCGGTGCCGCAGTATTCGCGGGCTGCTGCTGTGTGTTCATGCCGGACATCATGTTGCTGATCTGCGGCATGATCGCATTGGCCGCCGCCATACCGACGCCGAGTCCCATCATGTCGCCCACGATGGAGCTTCCGCCGCCTCCGTTGGAAACGTCCGGGCCCATATTTCCGATACCTTCGGCGTAAGCCTTCTGAACTTCCGCCTGGAGTACATCTTTCTGATTATAGCCTTTTGCTCTCATGATCTCGGCTTCCGTCATGCCGGCCAGTCTCATAGCCTCGGCATCCGCCTGTGCGGCAATGACCTTTCTCTCGGCTTCTCTTCTGGCGACCTCTGTCTCGGTCAGCTGTCTCTGGAGCTCTGCCTCTCTGTGTGCCGCTTCGATCGCTGCTTTACTCTGTTCCTGCGCGGTGCGGTACTGTGTCTCGCTCTGTGCCTGCGCGGTCTTGACCGTCGCTTCTGCCTGGATGATCCTGGTCTGCAGCGTGATCGTGTGGAGTTCTCTGATCCGCTTGAAGTTCGGGTCATTTTCCGGAAGGACGATGCTGGTTACATAGAACTGCGGGATCGTAAGACCATACTCCTCAAATCCCGGAAGGATCTTATCTTTCAGACTGTCAGAAATAAGACCGAGATTCTCATCGATCTCGAGAATATCGATCGCTTCGGACTTAATAACTGTCGGAAGATTCGTCTTGACCGCATTGGAGATCAACGGGCGGAAAGATTCCTGAAGGGACTTGGTAAAGCCTTCTCCATCCTGCCATGCGATGCCCTTCATCGTACCGACCAGCTGGATCAGGAGCTTTCTGGAATTAGAGACCTGCAGGTTCATCTCACCGGATGCGCCGAGATCCAGAGGTGTACCTGTCAGCGGGTCGATAAATCTGACCTTGTCCGGAGTGCCCCATTTGATGGCCATCTGTACGGTCTTATTGATGAAATATACTTCCGCGTGGAAAGGACTCTGGGATCCGGTTGCCAGCTTATATGCTTTTCCGATAAGCGGGAGGTTCTGTGTCTCCAGAGTATGGCGTCCCGGTCCGAAAGTATCCAGGGCCTGGCCGTCTTTAAAGAAGACCGCTTCCTGACTTTCGTGTACGATCAGCTGCGAGCCGTAGTTGAAATCTTCAACAGGGTGCTTCCAGATAAAGGTATCGTTGTTGCCTTCGTATTTGATTACGCTGAAAAGTCCAGATTTTTCGGGTTTCATATTTTCAGAATTAGTCATATCCAAGCCCTCTCTACAATTAAACTTCTATCGTAGTATAACAGATTTCAAGTTCCTTTGATAGGTTCTTGAAATCAGCAATAGGCTTTCCTAATTCTCATATGCCGTCAAAAAGCGGTCCAGAGAAACTCTGAACCGCTATTAATTTGTTTCACTATTTTTCAGCAGAGCGCCGGCATAAACTTGGCAAAGAGATATAGACCCTCGTCTCCTGCATGAACTTCGTGATGCACTTTGGCGGGCATAATCGAGATCACTCCCGGGAAATACTCGATTTCGCAGCCGTCGTTTACGCATGTTCCATGGCCTGCGATCACCTCATGTGTTTCCAGCTGCGGATCATGGATATGGTCGAGAATGCTCTTACCGGGCGCGATCCTGACAAGATGGTAGCTGTAGGCTCCGCCACTGACCTTCGAGGTCACGATATGCTTCAGCTCCACACCCTCAAATGTCGGATGCTTCGACCAGGGGATGTCCTTGAACATGACCGTTCCTTCCGGGACCTGAAATCTTCCTTCGTTAAATGCTTCAAATACTGTGTTTTCCATTATGATCAACCTCTCTTTTTTCTTGGATGGTTTGATCATAACAGGATCAGATCAGTCCGCATTGGATAAAATTGCGGATCGACTCATTCCGCATTAGATATTGTTGCAGATCGGATAAACTGCTCCGGTGAAATGCCGACTTGTTTCTTAAATACTCTGTCCAGATGGCTCTGGTCACAAAAGCCCACCATGTGCGCCACATCCACCACCTTATACCCCTGACGCAGGAGCTGCTGGGCTTTCCGGATACGGCACTGCATCTGGAACTTATGAGGCGTCAGGCCGTTCTCGGAAGTGAACTTCCGGATCATATGGTACGAGCTGATGTTTACCTTCCCGGACATCTGATCGATGCTTAGTTCCAGCTCAGGATTTCCCAGGATCTCCCGCTTTATGACGTCCAGTTCTTTTTCCGCATTATCATCTCTAGGGATACATGTCGTGATCATGGAATACCGTTCGGATCGCGGTTCGATCGAATGCTGCACATCCGGAAGAACGGAGAAGCACTCCCCTTCCGAGCATGTAAACTCCTGATCGGCCACACGGATCAGGATCGAGCCTTCCGTCACGATGCCGAACACATAATGCCCCACATGCGTGTGCGGCGGATAGGAAATGCTGACGTTCTCCAGACTCACGGTCTCGATCCCTGTCGAGTTATCTTCTATGTATTGAAGTCTTTCTGCTACCACTTTCCTTTACTTCCTTCACGACGCACCTTTATTAACAGATCGGCTTTCCGCGATAGGCGGCAGCATCTTTGAAAACAACGATCCGATCGCCAACCTGTGCTTCATTGTAGTCATTATCATTCGCACGGACTGTGCAAAGCGTTTTCTCCAAGCCATCCACGGATATGACGAGCCAGTTATAATGTGTCCTCGTATGATTATGGATCGTACCTGTTCCATAACTGTCCTTCTTTAGCAGGACTCCGGTCGCAACACGTTTCGGCGCTTTTCCTTTGCCTCTCATCGCGATCCCGAAGCCCAGAGGCAAGAGTCCGAACAGGATAAGCCCGATGCCTCCGAGCGACTGAAAGAGGATCAGTATTCCCAGAACGATCATGACTGCCCCGATGATGATTAACGTCTTCGCATTACTGTCACTGGTATTGGAAAACGAAGCAGCCGCCATGCGCTCCGACTCATCTGCCGGCTGGCGGAAGGGCAGCTGCTCCGGCTGGATCACCCCATACGCCCTGTATTCATCACTTAATCCGGCATACATATCGAAAACCATAGTTCAAGACCTCCTCATAATGTCATATGCCTTGGCTTATCATCGCGCCCGATCCTTTATTCGTCGTCACTCGGATAGATCCAATCCAATTCATTCAGCACTTCAAAATCAGGTTCCAGTACTTCCCGAACGTGAGCGAGGAGTTCCTGGCCATCATGATAAAGCTGCAGCTGTTCCTCTTTTGTCATCGGCGAAGGTCCGTTCGGTTCAGACCAGTCTATAATGCCCATTACCCTGTCGTCAAAGTCCTCCAGCCGCCGTATCAATTCTTCGGGAAGATGCACATCTGAATACTCAATAGGCGACCCAAACGCAGCACGGGCTTCGTCGTTCCCGGCCCAAAGGCTTGTCGCGCAGTATTCCGGCATGAACCGGATTATGTATTTTGCCATTTGTCTTTCCACTCCTCTTTCAGAATAGAGAATACTCTTCTTCCTTCGTAGTGATCAGATCTCCAGAAGAAATCGCGGAAGACGCCCTCGTATGTCAGGCCGCACTTCTCGATCACTTTTCTGGAGGCTTCGTTTTCTGTCCGGCAATCGATCTCGATCCGGTGGAAGTTGACCTTCTCGAAGCCATATGCAATGACTGCTTTGGTCATCTCGGTGGCATATCCCCTGCCCTGAAATGCGGGGCCGATCACGTACTCGATCTCGCCATGCTGATTCTTGCTATCTACCGTAAAATACGCGATCTGTCCGATACATTCGCCGGAACTCTTCTCGATCACGGCCCACCGGTAATA
>ONFC01000048.1 GCA_900317035.1 uncultured Eubacteriales bacterium | reverse complement strand
CTCCGGTCCGATGATCATTTGATCCGCGACCCCGGTCTCTTTCATATATTCGAGCGCGCGGATCGCGACATTTCTCGGATACTGGTCGAAAGGTTTATTCTCAGGAAGTGCGATGACCTTTACATCACCGATCATCGAGAGCGTCGGCACGCCGCAGTAGCGGTCAACGACAGCAGAATCCAGAACGGGGATAAAGACCATGTCGGAATTTTCGACGGGCGCATACCCGTAATTACTTCCGTCAAAACCGATGCCTTGCTGCATCGTACTCTCGCTAAGTCTCTCCGCCGGAATCGAAAGATGTCTCCATCTTCCGTCGATATCGGTGAGCTTAAAATCGATCATCTCGATACCCATCTCGCTGATGATCTTCTGAATGTCCTCTAACGTCTTTGCCATGGTCATTCTCCTCCTGGTATTTAGTTTTTATTTCACAGACCGGATCTTCTTCCGGCCGGTATTTCTGTTTTATGCGCCGAGCAGATTCTGGTCAAATGCGAAAAGCGCTTCGTTGATACGGTACATGTCGTAGTTTTTATTCGCGATAAAATACTCCACGATAACGTCGGCTTTATTCGAATGCGACAGGGCAAAGCCAGCCTTTCTGAGGAATGCCTCTGTCTCAGGAAGATCCAGTTCCAGCGCGACCGCAAATGCCAGCACTGTCTGCTTGCTCGGGCGGTAATTGATGTCAGATCTGATCTTCGAGAAAAGCTTCCTGTCGATATTCGCTTTCTTATAACATTCGGAATCTTTCATTCCTTTACTGTCAATCATGCGGAGAAGCGCCTGGGAGAAACTCTCATCCAGATTCTTAAGTGCAGCCGCAAGATCATCCGGCGCGGATGCCTGTACCGGCACCTCCTTCGCCATGGCGGATGCGCAGTACATCGCTTCCGCCTGCATACCCATCACAGGAAGATCTTTATCGAGAGCAGAAGCTTCCTCCATCACTTCCTGTGGCGCGGCTTCTTCATCAAGTACTTCTCTTGCCGCACTCTCACAGTTCGCCTTAGCAGTTCTTTTCGAGCGGGAAAAGATTGAACGGCGGGTTCCGGCGCCGGCGCTTCCTTCAAAAGCAGCAGTCTTTGCCACGTCGCCGAGAAGCGGAGCAGAGCGCGGCTCTTCCGCATACGTCTGGCGGAGATACCCGGAAATATCGGAATATAGATCTGTATCGAAGCGGAAACTGTCCCTGTCAAAGATCACGAGGATAACGTCCATCTCATGGTCTTCCAGGAATGCGCGGATCGTGCTGACTGCGACCTCCAGGGCCTGATCCTTCGGATAGCCATAGACACCTGCGGAGATCATCGGAAATGCGACGGATTCACAGTTCTTTTCCGATGCTAAAGTAAGGGAATTTCTGTATGCGGAGCGGAGAAGATCCTCTTCGCCGTATCCACCGCCCTGCCAGATCGGACCGACGGTATGGATGACATATTTTGCGGGAAGATCATAACCGAGCGTGACCTTTGCCTCACCGGTCTTACATCCGTGAAGGGTCCGGCATTCTTCGAGAAGACGCGGTCCTGCCGCACGGTGGATCGCGCCATCGACACCGCCACCGCCGAGAAGCGACGAATTCGCCGCATTCACGATGGCATCTACCTGAAGTTTCGTGATATCACCTGAAACTATACGAAAAGGCATGACCCCGCTGCCCTCCTTCTCCGTCTGTCCTTTTCATTATACATCGTGGAAAGATCTCGGGAAAGCAGAAGGATCTCTTCCCTTTGGGGTACTCGCAGGAGCAGCCGCCGGGATCCGTACATTCGGGATCGGAGTCGTCGAATGAGCCTCGTCCTGATCTGAAAGATATTCCTGGGAAGCCGTCGGTTTTTGGATCAGTTCTTTGCCTTTCGGTGCAAGAGGAGCCGTCGGTTTTTTAAATACGCCCATACCAACATAGCTTCCTCTCGAATTACTGTTCTTAAGTTTTTCATCACTTGTAAAGTGCACACTGGCAGAATAGTAACTTGCATCTGCGTGATAATCACCGTAATTGTTCGAATGATTGAGTACCGTAGAAGCGATCCAGAAAGCCAGACCGAATCCGAAACCACCCGCGAATATGAAAGCTAAAAATTCGATCATTTCCTTACTCCTGTCTCTTCTTTACGAAGTTAAATGTTTTACTTGACTGTGTCAGTTCGATCTGTCTGATCACCTTTTTCATCTTTCTGGCCCCTGTAGTAAACAGCGTGATGATCCCGGCTACGATCGCGATAAAGACCTTACCTCCTCCGTCGTCGCTCGAGCTGCTTGAACTTCTGCTCGTATTCATAGTAAAGTATGATGTAAACAGCGCCTTGAAGAGGAAATAGGAAATGAATGTCAGCGCAACGCCGATTCCAATCGCCATCGCCCAGAAAAGAGGTTTCCTCCAGGGAAGTCCGCAAACGACCTTGCCGGTCTGACCGTTGACCAGAATGGTGTTATGTTTCCCCTCATATGTGAAGGTGACGAACCACACCGGGAACATCGCGTACTTATAGTTGTTCAGGACCGCAGCAGTATGCGATTCCGCTTCGATTTTAGGAGAAGAACCCCTTACGTCCTTTAATGCAGCTTCCACGAAGATCTCTTGGGCGCGATTCTCCGCTACCTTCCACATCTCGTCATATGTGATATCGGAAGCATTCGAATAGAATCCGAGAAGATAATCCTCATCAAAGGGGATCATACCGGAAGGATCGAAGGGTTCCAGTCGTGAGGAACTCTCATTGGAGAGGATCGCGCACCCGTCGATCGGGAAGTTCTTCATGCTGAAATTGCCTCTTCTCCCCGTGTAGATCGTCTCGGAAGTTTTTCCCGAAGATACTTTGCTGGAGATAAGACAGGATCCCTCAAACTCCGTCTCAACGACCCAATATGGAAGATAGATGCCGCGCACATCCTCCGGCTGGAAATTCTTGATCTCTGTCGGAACAAAAAGGGAGTGCGCGATTTTCTCCCGTATCGCGTTGAGTGCCTGCTCCTTCGTTACGGAAAACGGGATAATGAGATCCGGCATTTTTTCCTTACTTACACGCGAGAATACAACGTTCGCGTTTCCGCAGAAAACACACTTCGTCGATACTTCGGATCCGTGGATCACGATCTCGCCGCCGCACTCACTGCAGGTATAGATGTAGTTCTCGAGAAATTCCTCGACAACTTCTTCATCATTTTCTCCGTACACTTCGCCACGGCTTCTGACCCGTTCCTCTTCTCTATACTTCTTCGCTTCGGATTCTACTTCTTCCGCTTTAAAAGTACTTCCACACGATGTGCACAACATCTTTTTAACACCTGGATCATAGATCAAGGCATGACTGCAGTTCTTACATAGTGTTGCCATCTTTTTTCCCCCTCCTCCTTTAGTATTCTTATCACAGTTTCTCCGGACGTATTACCTGCGACTGATCCACCGGAGTGGTCGGGTAAAGTGCTTTTGCCGGAGCATGGGCGTTCAGATAATTCAGATGATCGGTCTCATGTATCCCGAGATTCTCCGTACGGTCGGTGATCGCGATACCATCGGTAAAGAATCGCGGATCCGCATGGCTGTCACCGCTGATGTTCCGCTTGGCAAGAAGTGATGCCGCAATCAGACATGCCGCACTGATTCCTGCGCAGATACCAATTACAATGACTAATATCAATTGTGAATTCATAAAAATCACCCCTGTCTCTTTTTGACGAAACGGAAGGTCGTTTCAGATTGCGTCAGTTTCAGATTCTTCTTCACTTTACTTAATTTCGCATACGCGACAAACGGGAGGATCATGGAAAGACACATCCCGATATCTCCGATGATCGCCGCCGGGTCTTTCTTGGAATGATACTCTCCGATCCCTTTCGACCCGCATGCTTTAATGATCGCATTCAGAAGAAATATCGTCGCCACGCTGGCCAGGATACCGCTTACGATCGTCACCGCCCAGAAGAGTTTCTTTCTCCACGGAAGACCGCAGACGACTTTACCTGTCTGGCCGTTGATCAGGATAGTGTGCGGCTGCCCGTCGCAGCGGAAAGTCACGAACCACACCGGGAACATCGCATACTTGTAGTCACGCAGGATCGATGTCTCATGAAACTCCGCCACAACTTGCGGCGAGGAACCTGTTACATCATGAATGACCGACTTATCAAAGATCTCCTTGGCACGCTTCATCGTCGCCAGCTGTAGTTCATCATATGTAATATCCGATGAGTTCGAATAGAATCCCAGCAGATAGTCCTCATCAAAAGGCTTCATCCTGCTAAGGTCAAACGGTTCCAAACGGGTGCTGCTCTCATCGGAAAGGATCGTACAGCCATCTATCGGAAAATTATGCACATGCATGTTTCCCGTCCGTCCGGAAAAGCGGTACTTGTATGTACCTGTGTTCTTGTTGCTCCTGACGACTGCCGTCTCCTCATGATTCGCGTTGACGATCCAGTACGGAATATAGATCCCCCGGACATCTTCCGGGGTAAAGTTCTTCACTTCTTTCGGAGCAAATACCGCCTTCGAGACGACCTGGTTGACTACGGACAGTGCCTGTTCTTTCGTGATGGCAAACGGGATGATATAGTCCGGTTTCTTCTCCTTCGTCATGCGGGAAAAAACGACATTCGGATTTCCGCAGTAGATGCACTTTGACGAAGATTCGGAACCATGGATCACGATCTCACCGCCGCACTCGCTGCAGGTATAGACATAGCATTCCAGAAAGTCTTCGATAACCTCATCGTCCCCGTACACTTCTCCCCGGGTCAGAACACGCTCGTTCTCTCTGTACTTCTTCGCCTCGGATTCCACTTCTTCCGCAAAGAAAGCACTTCCGCAGTACATGCAGTGCATCTTCTGGATCGCAGGATCAAAGACCAGCGCATGATTGCAGTTTTTACAAAGTGTTGCCATTTCCCTTGCTCCTTTCACAAGCAGGGTACATCAAATAAAGAGCTGATAAAAAAACCGCTCCGATGTCCCCGAACATTTATCATTATAGCTTTACTATTTACTAAAATCGAGAACTCACGGTCCTAAATACAATCATCTATTTGCAGCGCCATCTGCAAAAAGGGTTCTGCCGGATGATGAGGGACAAGTGCTTTTCCAGTGCGAGACGTATGGCGTCTTATGGAATACGTCGAAATAACGAAAGGTGGCGAAAACGACGTAAAAAAAGCATCTCAAATACGTCGTTTTCAGAAGAATAGAAAACACGACGCAAAAAGCACTTCAAAAATGCGTCGGATCGCTCGATTTCTTTTTTTCGACGTAAAAACACTCTCAAAAATACGTCGTTTTCTTAAAATCCCCAAAAGCGACGTAAGACGAGTCCAGCTAACATACGAATGAGCGTTTCAAGAAGTAATTCACTCAAAAGAATAAGAAAAGAGAAAGGGAACTCTCTGAGCGGCGAGTTTTGCGTAAGCAAACTGTCTGAGCCGCAAGGAGATGTTCCCTTTCTCTTACTATTTTGTTTTATGAATTACTTCTTGAAACGCTCGTCGATGACTCGCTTCATCTTTCCCTCGGATCTCGGAAGTGATCTCGGCTCACAGAGCTTGATCTTCGCGTGGATACCGGTCATGGATGCGATCTCGCCCTCAAGCATTCTCTCTGTTTTTTCGATCTCACGGATGGAGTCGGAGAAGAACGAAGGTGTCATCTCGACCTTGACGGTCATTCTGTCGAGGTTCTGTGCACGATCGAGATAGATCATGTAGTGCGGCTCGACTTCACTGTGTGCAAGAAGCACAGCTTCGATCTGAGACGGGAATACGTTTACACCGCGGATGATCATCATATCGTCGGCACGTCCTGTTACCTTCTCGATCTTCGGTGTGGTACGTCCGCACTCACACTTGCCGTGGTAAAGACGTGTCAGGTCATGCGTGTTGTAACGCAGAAGCGGTACGCCTTCCTTCGAGATAGAAGAGAATACCAGTTCACCGAGCTGTCCGTCCGGAAGAGGCTCGCCTGTCTCCGGATCAACGATCTCCGGAATGAAGTGATCCGCCTCGATGTGGATCAGGTCAGACTTGTCGCAGGAGCATCCTACACCGGGTCCGCAGATCTCAGTAAGACCATAAATATCGAAAGCACGAAGGCCAAGCTTTTCTTCGATCTGATCTCTCATCTCGATCGTCCATGCCTCAGCGCCGAAGATACCGCAGCGGAGATTGAGCTCACTCTTATCGATGCCGGCAGCCTCGAGCTGGTCAGCGATGTGAAGTGCATATGTCGGTGTGCACATCAGGACTTCCGGCTTCCACTCACGGAGGATCGTGATCTGTCTTGCCGTATTACCGCCGGATACCGGGATCGCTGTCGCACCGAGTTTCGCACAAGCGAAGTGCGGGCCAAGACCTCCGGTGAAGAGTCCGTAACCATACGCAATATGTACGAGGTCGCCCTTCTGTACACCGGATCTTGCCATCGCACGGCAGAGAACGGAGTTCCAGAGCTCGACGTCATTTGCTGTATAACCGACGACCTTCATTTTACCGGTCGTTCCGGAAGAAGCATGCACACGAACGAGTTCCGATCTCGGCACTGCCAGTGTTCCGAACGGATAGTTATCTCTGAAATCAAATTTATCAGTGAAAGGGAGTTTTGGAAGATCCGCGACGCTCTTGATGTCGCCGGGCTCTACGCCCTTTTCTTCCATGCGCTTTCTGTAGTACGGTACATGTTCCCACATGCGGTTCACACACTTGATCAGGCGCTCGCTCTGCACCTTTGCGCGCTCGTCATCCGACATGCACTCGGCCTTGGGATCATAGATCCAGGAGTTCACTTCTCTTCTCATTTTTCATACCTGCCTTTCGCATCTCTGACGGCAACAAAAAGTCCCATTGCCGTCTATCCAACAGCAATGGGACGAAATATCTTATCTCGCGGTACCACCCATTTTCGAGTCTTTCCTTCTTGAAAAGCACTCGCGCTCATCAGGACCTATCAGTCCCTGCCCCAGGTAACGGCGGGCTCATCCGTATCCACCTACTTACAGGAAAACCTGCGTTCTGCAGATCTGCTCGGGAGGGAACTTCGACTGATCTTCTTTCGTATGCAGGCTCTCAATTCTTCCGCCCGCACGCCCTGTACGACCTCTGACCGCTACTCTTCTCCGTCAGCGCATTTTTCTGATACACAGATTATTGCGCGAAATATCGGCGCTGTCAAGATTTTTCTATCCGGACCGTTCACCTGTCATTTTAAATTCAGATTATTCCTCTTCTATTCCGAAAAGAAAGAGGAGATGCCGCTTTGGCATCTCCTCTCCTGTTCAGTTTCTTTTTCCGACTTGACCTTCGGATATCCGGAATCAGTTACGAATCCTGTCCGGCCGGCTTCTTATCATGATGTCCGCCGTGACCTTTTCCGTCATGATCCCTCTTTTCAGGCGCCTTCTCCACGGCGTCCTTCTTCTCGGCTTCTTCTTTCTGCTCTTCGAGCTTCTTGAGCTCTTCCTTCAGTTTTTCCGCCTCTTCTCTGGCTTTTGCCTCATCCTCATCTCTCGTCTTGATTTTGATCCCCAGGACCTCCACATCTACACCGAGATCATCGACTACGATGTGCAGGTTCTTCGCATCGATCCGCACACTCTTGTCACCGATATCGATAACATCGAATCTCTCACGGAGTTCATCCCAGTCTCCGGTGTAGATACGTTCAGCCACTTCTTTCGTTCCTGTCAGCGCATAGAATCCCAGGCTGATAAAGAGGAATGTGATGGAAAGGGCGAAGCTTACAGCCATGATTACGATAGCGACTGCTGTTCTGTTTTTCATGCGTTGCCTCCTTCCTTACTTCCGCTGTTGATCTTAAAGATATAGCGGAAGTAGTGGACTGTTCCGAGTATGAATCCCTTGATCGCGAAGTATGCTACGAAGACAAATGCGATCGCGGCAAAAGCAAGGCTTATTGCCATGCAGACTGTACCTGCAACTCCGGAGCACATTCCCGGCACCCACGAGAAGAAAAGTCCGGACAGCACTCCCTGAACCACCGGAAGTCCGATCAGGAGGACCAGAATGGCCAGTGCGATGATCCAAAGCGGAACAAATACGAAGATCGTGAACAGGATGGCGAATGCCAGGTTATGTTCTTTTTTCTCCGGTTCCGGATGCTTGCCGCCCTTGGACGGATACTGCGAATAATCCGGAAGTGTATATTCCTTTTTGCCCTGACGGATCGGCTCGGAGTAGGTCTCCTTATCCTTTGCACCTGTATGGGCGAAAGGAGCATCGGCAGGTTCTTTCTTCGGTGCAGTGTTCACGACCGGCTTCGCATATCTGCCGTTTGCAAATCCTGCTGCGGTCTGCGGGCCGATGCCACGGTCGATGACCATGCCGGTCTTTACCGGAATGATCGGGAACGGCGGCGGTACAGCCGCGCCTGCAGAATTGACATCGAAATCCGGGACACCGTCTCCGAGATAATACTTCGCAACTTCTTCCGGGGAACCCAGCTTCGCAGCAGTTTCTTCCTCGGTCTTTCCTTCGGAAGAAGCGATGTCGAAGTGAGCATCAAACTCTTTCACGATCTCCTTCACATCATCGGAAGGAAGTCTTTTCAGCTGCGCTTCAAGCGCAGAAAGATATTCTCTTTTATTCATACGCTTTTCCCTCCTACGATCTTATTTACACTTGCTGTAAAGTTATTCCAGTCCTCGAGGAGCTCGGCAAGACGAATCTTGCCCATTGCAGTGAGGCTGTAGTATTTCCGCGGCGGTCCGCTCTGTGACTCCTGAAGATATGAAGCCACAAGGCCATCGGACGCAAGTTTCCGAAGAAGCGGATATACGGTGCCGTCCGAGATCATGATGATCTCAGAAAGAGTGCTGGCGAGTTCGTATCCGTAGCGGTCGCTGTCATTGAGCATCGCCAGGACACAAAGATCGAGCACGCCTTTTTTGAATTGAACATTCATGACTGACTTCCTCCTTTTCTTTCTTTTGTTCTATATAGTGTGTTTTGTTAGGTACTATACATTCAACAATACTGATTATAAGTTGGTATTGAACTATATGTCAATAGTCCTCTATCGCGTAATACAGAAAAAGAAAAAGGAGATATCTGCGAGTTAGAAAGAAAAAACGCTCCGATGCGGGGATCCTCCGGAGCGCTCAGATCAGAAAAGTTTCGAGAAGCAGACCCATCCGGTATCGGTATCGATCATGACCGCTTCTGTCTGCGGGCGGGTCTTGTCATATTCGCAGGATACGATGTAGATCCTGGCATTTCTGTGTTTATCTATATCTTTCGGGAAAGCGAACTTCAGCTGGAATACCATCTCTTCGGTATTCACTCCGAAGCCCTCCGCGATCTGCGACTCGATCTTTTCGTCAATATCCTCCGCCTTGGCCTCATCCAGCGTCAGCGGGGAAATGACAGAAGTCTTCTGTGCTTCGTTTTCGTAGGAATCAAGCACATCCCTGCTGCAGTTATAGGACACGCAAAGAGAGCTCTTCTGTCCGAAAGTATCCGGGTGGAATTCCATCGAATACTTCTCGGCACTCTCCGGAAGCTCCTCCGGAAAAAGCATCGTGGTGAAGTGCTTTTCCGACAGATACTTCATATTCTTCTGATATGCGCGGGGACTTCCCGAATTGATCTTCCAGGGAAGCTGTATCGTCAGCAGTACAGCAAGAACTATGGCAACAACTGTAAAAAAGGAGATTAGCGGGTCGCGTTTTTCGGACTTCCGGAAAAGCACTGCTATGGAAAATCCGGTAAGCAGGACGCAGAATACTCCGCAGACCACAAACATCAGTACCGCATATTTAGCGAAGAAAAAGAAGGAAACGGCGGCACCGGCGCATGCAGTCACGAGCGCCACGATGCGCAGGATCCTGCTCCGTTTAGATAAACGGGAAAAACCTTTTTGATCGGCATTGCCGTCCATGAATCCGCCTCCACTTTTCCTATAATTCCATGAAACCCCACTTAAACTCATTCTATACACGTCAAGGCAGGATAGAAACGGAAAAAATAAAGGAAAAAAGAGGATAAATCATAGATAATCCAAAAGTTTCTTCAGACGGTGGTTCATGCCGGACTTTGAGATCGGCGGATCCATAAGCCGTCCGAGCTCCGTAAGGGATAAGCCGGGATTGTCGATATGTACTTTCGCGACCTCCAGAAGCTCTCTGGGGATGCGCGCAGCCTTATCGGATTTCAGGAGTTCCTCGAGCTGCTTTGTCCGCTTGGCACTCGCATCGGCCTGAAGCTTCACCGTCCAGTTATCGAGGTTCACACTTCTGGTCACGGTCGCATTGACATCGTGCTGCACGCGGATATTCTGAAGCTCCATCATCAGATTCGGCGCGCCGAGGATGACCAAAAAATCACAGATCTCGTCATGGCGCTTGAAGTAGATCGACCATGTCACATCCAGCACACGCGTCATCGGCCGGATATTCTCCGCATGAAGAAGAAGGATCAGCATCTTCACAAATGCATCCGTCTTACAGAGGATCTCGATCCGATAGGTGCGGTTCGGATCGCTCATGGAGCCTCTCGACAGAAAAGCTCCGCGCATCATCGCACGGCGCAGGACCTCAGAAGATGAGATCTTCTCCGTGATCGTATCCGGAAGAGAATACTCCGTGATAAAGGATTCAAATTCCGCCGCCGGGAAAAGCACTTCAAAGACACTTCCGCCTCTCCGGCCGATTTTTAGGGGTCCGTCGCAGCACATCCCTGTTCCGCTTTTTTCGCAGCCGAGCATCAGGCGGCGCGCGACCTCTTCACTGGTACAGAGCACTCGGGCCACATCTTTCTCGCGGTCACAGGAATACCCGGTACAGAGACAAATGGCCGCCATTTCAGCGGACCATTCCTCTTCATTTTTGTAGGTGATCTTCAGGATCTGTTCCTTTATATTCTGGGAATACGGATTCCTTGTCATGATTTCTTTTCCTCGAGAGGCTGATAGCGCGGATCCTTATCGATATCCCTGTGATGGATGGAGACACGGTATCCCTTCTCTTTCAGTCCGGCATAGAGGCGTTCCGCCATATATACCGAGCGGTGGCGTCCTCCGGTACAGCCGACGCCTACGGAGAGCCGGGCCTTGCCTTCCCGGATATAAAACGGGATCGAGAAGCAGAGAAGATCCATCATCTTCTCATAGTACTGCTCTGTTTCCGGATGCTCCTCCAGAAAATCGATGATCGGCTGATCCTTGCCGCAGAGCATCTTCAGCTCCGGGATGTAGAAAGGATTCGGCAGGAAACGCACATCACAGGTGATGTCGCTGTCTCCCGGGAGACCGTACTTAAAGCCGAACGACTCGATATGGATATCCATCGAGTTTTCGTCTTCCACTTCGATGATGTTCAATATCTCTTCCCGAAGCGCCGAGAGCGTGATCAGGGATGTATCGATGATATGTGTCGCACGGGCACGTATACCGCGCATGAGATTTCTCTCTTTTTCGATTGCCTCGACCAGCGAAAGCCCTGCAGACAGCGGATGCTTGCGGCGGGTCTGGCGGTAGCGGCTGATCAGTACCTGATCATTGGCCTCGAGGAAGATGATACGATACGGGCAGCCGAGATTCTTGATCTCTGTTAGTGCTTTTCCAAAGCCCTTCAGATAATCATTACTACGGACATCCACCACAAAAGCGAGGCGGTCGACCGCGAAACCTTCACCGCCCTGACCTTTCAGGAACGTCTTTACCAGCTCAGGCAGGACCATCGGCGGAAGATTATCGATGCAGAAGTATCCCTGATCCTCCAGAATATGTGCCGCCTGGCTTTTTCCCGCTCCGGACATGCCGGTAAGAATTATCAGATCCATGTCGTTCCTCCTGCCATCAGTTAAAACCGCGTCCGATGAAACGGACTTCGCGCTGAAGTTCGACGCCGAACTTCTCTTTTATCGTATTCTGTATATGCCGCACGAGATCATCGATATCTTTTGCGGTCGCATCACCTTTATTGATGACAAATCCCGCATGTTTCTCCGAGACCTGCGCGCCTCCGATCGAGAAACCCTTGAGACCGGCCTGCTCGATCAGCGCTCCGGTATAGTGACCTTCCGGACGCTTGAACATGCTTCCCGCACTCGGGAAATTCAGCGGCTGCGACTTCGTTCTCTTTTCGGTATATGTCCTGATCTGCGAATTGATAAGCTCCGCATCGCCTTTTTTCAGGCGGAGGACCGCCTCACAAACGATCCCGCCATTTGCCATGAAACAGCTCTTTCTATATCCGAGACCGAGTTCATCCTTCGTCCATGTCCGTACTTCTCCGGAAGGAGAAATGGCGGTCACCTTCTCGATGACCTCTGACATATCGTGATCATATGCACCTGCATTCATAAACACGGCTCCGCCCAGAGAGCCCGGGATACCGGAGGCGAATTCCAGTCCGGTCAGCGAATTCTTCGCGGCAAAGGAAGAAAGACGGATCAGGAGAGTGCCGGCACCGGCAGTGACCAGTACCGCATCCGGATCCTCCGGATCTTCTTCCGATGTAATCGAGGAAAAGTTCTCGCCCAGGCGGATGACCAGGCCGTCGATGCCGTCATCCGAGATGACCAGATTCGAACCGTTCCCCATCAGGAAACAGGGAAGGCCGAGTTCTTTTGCCGTATCAGAAAGCGCCACGATCTCTTCCGTTTTTGATGGCTCGGAATAGATCTGTGCCGGTCCGCCCACACGGAAAGACGTGTGCGGTTTCATGATCTCATTTTCACGAAGATCCTTTGCCAGACCCTCAAACCCTTTTTCAATCAGCTTCTTGCGGAATGCCTCGATCGTATTGCTGTCCGCTGTCATGTATGTCTTTTTCCCCCGATCTGTTACTCGTTCTATTCCCGGAACTTCTTCCCGGATCACGCGGTCACTCTGCGTTCAGTCCGCCCGGGAAAACACGGGTGACCAGATCTTTCGCTGCGTTATAGCCCATCTTCTTTACACGGTAGTTGATCGCTGCCGCTTCGACGATGATCGCCAGGTTACGTCCGGGTCCTACCGGGATCGTGATGGACGGCACCTGAATTCCCAGGATCTCCGTCGTCTCATCAGTGATACCCAGACGGTCGTATGTCTTCTTCTCATCCCACAGCTCGAGATTAATAACAAAGTCGATGTTCTCCTGAAGTTTAACGGAAGAAACACCGTACAGTTCTTTTACATCGAGAATACCGATACCGCGGATCTCGATCAGGTGACGGATCACCTCCGGCGCACGGCCGAGAAGCGTCGTCTCCGAAACTCTTCTGATCTCCACCTGGTCATCCGCGATCAAGCGGTGGCCACGCTTAACGATCTCGAGCGCCGTCTCGGATTTACCAACGCCGCTTTCACCTAAGATCAGAATACCTTCACCGTTGACCTCGACCAGAACGCCGTGCATCGAGATTCTCGGAGCAAGTTCGACATTCAGGTATTTAACGAGAGAACTCATGAACTCGGATGTCGCCTGATGTGTGCGAAGTACCGGAATATCCGCTTTCTTAGCTACACGGATGAGCTCGTCGTGCGCCACGTGGTTGCGCGTAAGGATCAGACACGGGATCTTCTTCTCAAAAAGCGCCTGCAGGCGCTCTTCCCTCTGCTCCGGTGTAAGCTTATCCAGGAAAGCATGCTCCATGTTACCGATCAGCTGGATGCGGTCCGGACCGAAGTGGTCATAGTAACCAGCCAGCTGCAAGCCGGGACGGGTCACGTCCGCAACATGGATACGAACTTTCTCCATGTTCTCCGGCGCG
>ONFC01000049.1 GCA_900317035.1 uncultured Eubacteriales bacterium | reverse complement strand
AACATATCTATATTATAGATAATAAAAGAATAAATCAAGCGAAATGCTGAAAATCAGAAATAAAAAGGCTGTTCCTTTTGGAACAGCCCTTTTTCATGTTCTTCTTATACTCATTACTTTCTGATGTTCAGACGAGCAATGATAGAACGGTAACGCTCGATATCGATGCGTGCAAGATAGTCAAGAAGACCTCTTCTCTGACCTACCAGCATCAGAAGACCACGACGGGAGTGGTGATCGTTCGGGTGAGCCTTCAGGTGCTCAGTAAGATGATTGATTCTTGCAGAAAGAATCGCGATCTGTACCTCAGGAGAACCTGTGTCGCCCTCTTTGAGCGCATACTCTTTGATGATTTCAGCTTTGTTGATCTGTCCCATTGTTTTTTACCTCCATAGTCCTGTAGCAAAGTAAGTGGTCGGAACCTTCCACAAACTGTGTCCACGGAAAAATACTCGCGTATGATAACACATCGGGAAACACTTGTAAATACTTACGGGCACAAAATCCTTATATATCTTGAACTTTCGGCATAAAGGATAGAGTCGATCATCTTTTTAAGCTCTTCTTCAGAGTAAGGTGCCCGAAGTGATTCGATACCCCGCCATGTATTTCTTCCGCTGGTTTTAGAGAGATACATCGCCTGGTCAGCAAGTTTAACATAATCCTGCACACTAATAACAGTAGGTCTATCCGCTATCAGCGGGAAAGGCGTGTACCCGATACTGCATGTTACCGGACGGTTCTTCGAGCCCTGGCCTGTGATCCGGACGTCGTGCTCAAATAATGCACGAACATTTTCAGCAAACTCTTCCATACTTTCAGGATATTTCAGACAAACAACAAGAAGAAATTCTTCACCGCCGTTTCTGACAACTACACCCTTATTGGCAACAGCCTTCTTCAGCGTTTTACCGACTAATGCCAGGATCTCATCTCCGAACTGATGTCCAAACTCGTCATTGATCCTCTTAAAATGATCGATATCGATCATAAAAATGGCATACGATCTGTCCCCGTATGTTTTATGGGAACCGGAAAACTTGATATCGCACATCATTTCTGTCTTCAGCATCGTGGAAAGCTCCTGATGGAAATACTTCCTGTTAAAGCAGGCGGTCGTCTCATCATAATACTTCTCGTTACCTGCAAGGTTAATATACTGATCGATCGAGTCCACCCATGTTCCGGTCTTATCTACGGTGACAAACGGGTTGTCTTCGATCAGCTGGCGCATTTCAACCGGAAAAGCGGAAGTGGCTTTATCCGTTTTCTCCGAGATCTCACGGATGATATTCTCCGTCGGCATCATGATCAGTTTGTCATACAGCCAGACGAAAAACGTACCTACAAGGAAATCAATCAAGAGCATTCCTATAAAGATAGTAAGGAACGTCAGTCCCTGTGCCTTTGGCATTTTATGGATCGGAACAAAAACGGAATATCCCATTATGTAACTTATAAACGAGAAGAGAAAAGTTCCGACGATAATGAGAAAAATAGTGGAAACAATATAGATAAAAGTGGCAGCCTCTTTTAGTGATTTCCACTTACCTACAGCGAAAACCCCGCTAAAAAACCTTCTTATTTTCCGAAGATTATAGGCGATCGTCATCTCCATTTTCTCCCTATGCTACCATCTTATTTTTGATTATAGCATTCACTGCTTTCGTAAAATGAGAACTATCTGTAAACAATCGGGCTTTCTACGCAATATTGCGCTTCGAATATAAAGGAAAATTGTTTCTTTTCACTCTTTACTTTATCGGAAGAATGATTTAGCATTTACTAGGAATTGAAATACCATAATTTATTATAAAGGAGTGTATAATATGAATCTTTCACCACTTCAGAAAGCAAGATACGAGTATCAGCCGAAACTTCCGGGCATGCTCAGAAACGGTATTGCTGATATCTGCGTTAAAGAAGGTGCTGCTACTCAGAGCGTAGCAGATCAGGACAAGATCAAGGCTCTCTTCCCTAACACATATGGTAAGCCGGAGATCACTTTTGAAAAGGGTGCAAATACATCTGCTTCCAAGAAGCAGGTCGTTGGCGTAATCCTATCCGGCGGACAGGCTCCGGGCGGACACAATGTTATTTCCGGTCTTTATGACGCTCTTAAGGCTACAAACAGCGAGAACGTTCTTCTCGGCTTCAAGGGCGGTCCGGACGGACTTCTTAAGAATGACTATGTAGAGTTCGACGACAAGTTCATCGATTCTTACAGAAATACAGGTGGTTTTGATATCATCGGTTCCGGCAGAACAAAGCTCGAAACTGAAGAGCAGTTCAACATCGTTGCTGAGAACGCTAAGAAGAACGGTCTTACCGCTATCGTTATCATCGGCGGTGACGACTCCAACACAAACGCTGCTACTCTTGCTGAGTATATGGCTGCTAAGAACACAGGCATCCAGGTAATCGGCTGCCCGAAGACCATCGACGGTGACCTCAAGAACGAGGATATCGAAGCATCTTTCGGTTTCGATACCGCTACAAAGACATACTCCGAGCTCATCGGTAACATCGAGCGTGATGCTAACTCCGCTAAGAAGTACTGGCACTTCATCAAGGTAATGGGACGTTCCGCGTCTCACGTTGCTCTCGAGTGCGCTCTCGAGACACAGCCGAACATCTGCCTCATCGGTGAGGAAGTTGCCGCTAAGAAGATGTCTCTTGCTCAGATCACAAACTACATCGCTGATGCAGTTGAAAAGCGTGGTAACAATGGCGAGAACTTCGGTGTAGCAATCATTCCGGAAGGTATCGTAGAGTTCGTTCCTGAGTTCTCTGCTCTGATCGCTGAGATCAACGAGCTGCTCGCAGGCGAAAACACAGCAAAGTTCAATGCTCTTCCTGACTGGAACGCAAAGTATGACTTCATCAAGTCCGGTCTTTCCTCCGATTCCTTCAAGGTTTTCGATATTCTCCCGCAGGGCATCCAGCAGCAGCTCTTCCTCGAGCGTGACCCGCATGGTAACGTTCAGGTTTCCCTCATCGAGTCCGAGAAGCTCTTCTCCGAGATGGTTAAGGCTGAGCTCGCTAAGAGAAAAGAAGCCGGCACATACAAGGGCAAGTTCGGTGCTCAGCACCACTTCTTCGGTTACGAAGGACGCTGCGCTTTCCCGTCCAACTTCGATGCTGACTACTGCTACTCCCTCGGTTTCAATGCTTTCATGCTGATCCAGTACGGTTTCACAGGTTACCTTTCCAAGGTTTCCAATATCTCTAAGCCGGCTGAAGAGTGGATCGCAGGCGGTATGCCTATCACAAAGATGATGAACATGGAAAGAAGAAACGGTCAGGACAAGCCGGTTATCCGCAAGGCTCTTGTTGAGCTCGACGGCAAGCCGTTCAAGTTCTTCGAAGCAAACCGTGAAAAGTGGGCTGTTGAGACCTGCTTCACCTACCCGGGTGCTATCCAGTACTACGGTCCTGCTGAAGTTTGCGATCTGACCACCAGAACTCTCGCTCTTGAGCATTCCTGATCCTGAACTGATTCAATAGATCATTTAAAAAGAGCTGTCTTATTACAAGACAGCTCTTTTCTATATTCATCATCTATTCTTCTGCTATAATCGAATCACCATGAAACCTTCGGGAGTAAATTAATGACACGCATTCAGCACCCGTTTGAACCACTATATAATGAAAACAGCAGGATCCTGATCCTTGGTTCTTTTCCATCGGTAAAATCAAGAGAACAGCAGTTCTTCTATGGTCATCCGCAGAACCGTTTCTGGAAAGTCATTTCTTCCCTTTTTGACGAAGATGTCCCGACGACTATCCCTGAGAAAAAGGACCTGATACTTTGTCATGGCCTGGCACTTTGGGATTCGATTGCTTCATGTGAGATCGTCGGATCATCTGATGCATCCATTCGTAATGCCAAAGCCAATGATATCTCCCTTATCCTAAATAGTAGTCCGATCGAGAAAATTATTTGCAATGGTAAGAAATCCTACGAACTTTATAAGAAATACATAGAGGAGCAGACCGGAAGAACTGCAATTTGTCTTCCATCTACTAGTCCGGCAAACGCTTCTTGGACAATGGATAAACTGATAGATGCGTGGTCAGTGCTTTTGGATTAGACTTCAAATTCCGGAAGAGTTGTGATCTTAATGCCCTTATTCTTTGCATACAGGGAAAGTAATGCACTGGCATTTCCCGCATCTCCGACAAACAAACCGAGATTCGAGTCAACATCCCAGGGTTTTACACGTGTCCAGGCGTCATACCATCTCCTGCCGTTGTCATCAACATATGCGTCATGAAGGATAGTATTTGCAGTTCTTGCTGCCAGAGAAATGTTGACCTGTCCGGGAACAAGTTCCGGTTCCGTAATGAAATGCAGGAGAAAACCGGATGTTCCGCAGCAGATGCAGTGATTCCAATAACCTCGGGAGCGTTTCTCCGGGACACCAGCATTGATCAGTGCCTGATTAAACTTCCGATATCCATCGAGATACTTCTCTTTTCCTGTTACTTTATAGAGTTTCCTATAAACTACAGCAGATCCAACCGGGCCATGGCAGAGGCTCAGATAGAAAACATCGTACGGCTTATCGCCGTCCGGAAGATAAATGTACGGAATGATCTGTGAATTCTCATCACGTACTGCGATCTTCTCAAGAAAATTGATACCACGCTCGGCCAGATGAAGATACTTTTCATCCTTGCTTGCGTCATAGTACAGAGTCAGCAAATAGACGATGCCAGCTGTTCCGTGCGCAAAATTGGCGATAATCCCATTATCCGGGACTTCCGGGAAATAGTTATGTACATTGATCAGATTCCAGTGGATCGTATCCTCATCATCTTCAACCCTAAGATCCAAAATAGAATCCAGACTTATCTTCGCATATGAAAGATATGTATCGTCACCAGTCAGCCGGGCGATCCGGATCCAGTAAGAAACAACACTACCGTCACCCATATAATCATATAAACTCTTCCAGTGGATACGCAGGCCCTCATTCGTCACCTCTTTGATCGATTTCTCATAAATATCCTTGGCGATTCGAACCGCATGATCAAAGAATCTCTTCTCACCTGTTTTTTCGTGAAGGATCAGTGCGAGAAATCCTTCACCTGCAGTTCCTGTGTGAAGCCCTGGTTTTATGGAAAGCTCAGGATCATAAGTGCGGATCAGGAACTCAAGACCTGCTTTTGCTTCTTCAAGATACTGTACTTCATTAGTAACTTCATACAGCTGAACAAAAAAGAATCCGATACCAGCTGCTCCTGAATATAAAGTACGGTTACTCAGATACGTCTGTTCCACTTCATCCGGAGTCTTTCCCTCCTGGCAATTTACGGCCCAGTGACGTCCATTCTCGTCATTGACCTCATGTTTCTTGATCCAATTTGCGGTTTCGATCGCACCCTTCAGATAATCTTCATCACTCGTCGGATTAAACACATCCGGTAAAGCTATTTTTCTCATTTGATCCACCTCGTTTTCTCACTTTTTAAAAGCACTTCCATCTCACAAGAAGCGGTTTCCTTTCTTATCGAGAATGGTACTATAGCTTACCTGCTCCGTCTAATACCGTTAAATAATGGCTTGTTATAACTTTTACTTATACAACAACGGCAAAAAAAGAGCGTCCATAATGGACGCTCTTTTGAAGTTTTGAATCTTACAGAACTTACTCTTCGAGAACAGAATCCGGATAGATCTCTCTCTTAACATAAGTTGTATGCAGGAGCTCGTGAGCCAGGTGACCGTTCGGTGCGCCGAGGAACTCTTTATAGAGCTTATCGACCTGAGAGTTCTTATGGCTCTTACGCTGCGGCATGATCTCGTCTTCCTCGTAGAGAGCTTTTGCACGCTCTGCGCGGATATCGATATCCATAAGCTTCTGAGCCGGAACCTGAGGCTGACCACCACCGCAGACGCATCCGCCGGAGCAACCCATGATCTCAATAAAGGTATACTCTGGAGCGGAACCGTCCTTGATCGAATCAAGGAGCTTTCTCGCTGCAGCTGTACTGTGGGCAACAGCTACGCGGATGTTCTTACCACCGAGGGTGAGCTCGGCTTCCTTAATGTCAGCATCAACGCCACGAACTGCCTTGTACTCGAACTCAGGCAGATCCTTCTCTTCGAGGATATCAGCAACTGTACGAACAGCAGCTTCCATAACACCACCGGTAGCACCGAAGATAACAGCAGCACCAGTGTACTCGCCCATCAGATCCTGATCCGGACCTTCATCCGGCAGGCTGTTGAAGTCCATACCTGCTTCGCGGATCATACGAGCCAGCTCACGTGTGGTGATAACGATATCAACATCCTTCAGGCCATCAGCATTTACGAGCTGCTCACGAGCAGCCTCAGTCTTCTTAGAAGTACAAGGCATTACGGAAACAACTACGATATCCTTAGGATCCAGATTGTTCTTCTGAGCATAGTATGTCTTAATGACAGCACCTTCCATCTCGTGCGGAGACTTACATGTAGAAAGGTTCGGGATGAACTCAGGGTAATAGAATTCGCAGAAGCGGATCCATCCCGGAGAACAGGAAGTGATCATCGGGAGAACTCCACCGTTCTGAATACGGTTGAGGAGCTCTGTTCCCTCTTCCATGATGGTAAGGTCAGCACCAAAGTTTGTATCATAAACCTTATCAGCGCCCAGACGCTTCATAGCTGCGAACATCTTACCTGTTGCACGGGTTCCGATCGGCAGACCGAACTCTTCACCGATAGCAGCACGTACAGCCGGAGCAACCTGCATAACAACATGCTTGCTCGGATCCTGGATTGCTGCCCAAACCTTATCGGTCTCTTCTTTCTCATGCAGAGCACCAACCGGGCAAGCCACGATGCACTGACCACAGTAGATACACGGAGCATCTGCCATGGAGATATCGTAAGCCGGACCAACAGAAGTGCTGAATCCACGATTGAGGAAGGAAAGAACGCCGATTCCCTGCTTCTTACAAGCAGATACGCAGCGGCCGCACTTGATGCACTTGCTGCCATCACGGACGATGGAGAAAGACTTGTCATCATAAACGGACGGGCTCTTTACGCCTTCAAAAGTAACCTTACGGATACCGTATTCTTCAGCCAGAGTCTGCAGTTCGCAGTTCTTGTTACGGATACAGGAGAGGCAGTCACGGTTGTGATCAGAAAGGATCATCTCGAGAGTAGCTCTTCTTGTATCTCTAACCTTCTTAGAATTTGTATGAACGACCATACCATCGCTTACCGGCATAACGCAGGCAGCAGCAAGTGCACGGGCCTTCTCAACTTCAACGAGGCAGACGCGGCAGGCGCCAACTTCGTTGACATCTTTTAAATAACACAGGGTCGGAATCTTAATGCCGGCTTGTTTAGCAGCTTCAAGAACGGTGTAGTTCGAAGGAACCTGTACCGAAACCCCATCAATGGTAACATTAACCATATCCATTTGTTTCACACTCCTTTTTCGAATTGAATCGTCACTTGAATTATCTCTTCTGAACAGCCTTGAACTTACAGTTCTCGATACAAGCGCCGCACTTGATGCACTTTGTTGTATCGATGGAGTAAGCTACCTTACCAACCTCACCTGTAATTGCGTTGACCGGGCACTTCTTAGCGCACAGAGAACACTTCTTACAGATCTCAGGATCAATGTAGTATTCTGTCAGGCCCTTACATACGTGGCAACGGCACTTCTTATCAACTACATGCTCTACATACTCTTCACGGAAGTGCTTGAGTGTGGAGAGGATCGGGTTAGCTGCTGTCTGGCCGAGAGCACAGAGAGAACCATTCTTCAGAGAAAGAGCGATCTCTTCGAGGGAGTCGATATCCTCGAGTGTACCTGTACCATCTGTGATCTTCGTGAGAAGCTCAAACATTCTCTTGGTACCGATACGGCAAGGAGAACACTTACCACAGGACTCATCTACGGTGAACTCGAGGAAGAACTTCGCGATATCAACCATACAAGTGTCTTCGTCCATTACGATCATACCGCCGGAACCCATCATGGAACCTGCAGCTACGAGGTTATCGTAGTCGATCGGAGTATCAAGGAGAGATGCCGGGATACATCCGCCGGACGGACCACCGGTCTGAACTGCCTTGAAGGCCTTACCATTCGGGATACCACCACCGATATCGAATACGATCTCACGAACTGTTGTACCCATCGGGATCTCAACGAGACCAACGTTGTTTACTTTACCGCCGAGAGCGAATACCTTAGTACCCTTGGACTTTTCTGTACCAACAGAAGCGAACCACTCAGCACCCTTGTTGATGATAACCGGGATGTTAGCGTATGTCTCAACGTTGTTGAGGATTGTCGGCTTACCGAACAGACCCTTGATAGCCGGGAACGGCGGACGAGGGGTCGGATTACCACGCTTACCTTCGATAGAACGCATGAGAGCTGTTTCCTCACCGCAGACGAAAGCACCTGCGCCGAGACGGATATCCAGGTCAAAGGAGAATCCGGAATCGAAGATGTTCTCACCGAGCAGACCATATTCTCTAGCCTGATCGATAGCGATCTGAAGTCTCTTAACAGCGATCGGGTACTCAGCACGGATATAAACATAACCCTGATGAGCGTCGATGCAGTAAGCAGCGATCGCCATAGCCTCGATTACGCTATGCGGGTCACCCTCGAGGATGGAACGGTCCATAAATGCACCCGGGTCACCTTCGTCGGCGTTACAGCAAACATACTTGGTGATGCCCTGTCCTCTGTTACCGGAAGCAAACTTCCATTTAAGGCCAGTCGGGAATCCGCCGCCGCCACGGCCGCGGAGACCGGAATCAATGATTTCCTGGATTACAGCATCAGGATCTCTCTTCTCTGTAAGGATCTTACCAAGAGCCTGATAACCATCATGAGCGATATACTCATCGATATTTTCCGGGTTGATGTTACCGCAGTTGCGGAGAGCAACACGCATCTGCTTCTTGAAGAAGTTGCTGTCATTTGCAGAAGTTTTTTCAGCTGCCTGAGCACCATCGTGCTTCGGAGCCATGAGACGCTCTACGTAACGGCCCTTCAGGAGGTGCTCGCTAACGATCTCAGCAACATCCTCAGGAGTTACGCGATAATACATAACACCTTCCGGATAGATTACAACGATAGGACCCTGGGCGCAAAGGCCGAAGCATCCTGTCTGAACTACTTTTACTTCTTTTTCAAGTCCCTGAGCCGGAATCTGCTGTTCAAACTGCTCGAGAATCTTCGCAGAGTTTGAAGATGTGCATCCTGTACCACAGCAAACAAGGACGTGCGCACGAAATAAATCCATGATTAAGCCTCCTTATACTTTGCAATAATACCGGGAATTTCATCCGGTGTCAGACGACCGTATACATCGTCACCGACCATAATAACCGGTGCCAGACCACAGGCACCTACACAGCGGCACGCAGAGATAGAGAACTTACCATCCTTGGTAACATCTCCGTTCTTGATGCCCAGAACATCCTCGATCTTGTCGAGCAGGGCCTGCGAACCTTTAACATAGCAAGCTGTACCAAGGCATACGCTGATCGCATTTTCTCCCTTTGGCTTGAGCGAGAAGAAAGAATAAAACGATATTACACCGTATACTTCAGCAACAGATACTTCAAGAGCATCCGCTACTTTTCTCTGGACAGGAAGCGGCAGATAGCCGTAAATTTCCTGAGCCTGCTGCAATGTGGCCATCAAAGCCTTCTGGCCCTGGCCCTTGTATTTCGAAAGAACTTCATCGAGCTTTGCGCTCATTTCTTCCGGAGTCATTTTTTGTTTTCCCACAGTTGACTCACCTCCCACATGGTAGGATAACATATCAAAGAATTTCCCTCAATGAAAAAACTGAAAATTTTCACAAACATTATCGAAAAAGTACATTAAATTCTCCCCATATAGCCCAATATGAAAATCATTTGATAATAAAAGTTTTATACTCGAATTCTTTCCCCTTTTCTTTTCAATTTAATAAGAAATGTATAAAATGTTGCTATATAAATGATTCAGGAGAGCCTATGCAGCTTAAGTTTCAGATTTCCCCGGAAGATGCCGGAAGAAAGATCTACGATATTCTTCGTGACCGTTACCAGATGTCAAATCTGCTCTGCAAGCGGATACGTCTCTACGGGGAGCTGTATCTCAACGGTTTTCCTGCCCGAATGATCGCGACACCCTCCGAGGGAGACGAGATCCTGATCATTTATGACGATGCCGAGGGGATCATACATACAAAGAAAGATACAGATATACATATATATTATGAAGATGACTGGATCATCGTCTGTGAAAAGCCCGGAAATCTGGTCACCCACCCTTCCTGGCAGCATATGGATGACTCCCTTTTGCAGCGTCTTTGTGACCAGAGGCTTCACCCGATCATGCGGCTGGACCGTGAAACATCCGGCCTGATCGTAATTGCTAAGAACGGGTACGCGCATAATACCGTCTCTAAAAACAAGATGGAAAAGGAATACGTGGGGATCGTGTATGGAACATTTGATCCCGAAGAAGGAACTATCGACCGTCCGATCGGCCGTGACGAGAACTCGATCATGATCCGTATCGTCCGTGAAGACGGCCATCCGTCAGTTACGCACTACAAAACGATTCAGACACTTCCTGAAAAGAACTTGTCCGTGGTCTCTTATAAGCTGGAAACCGGAAGATGCCACCAGATCCGCGTCCATTCTCTTTATCTCGGCCATCCGCTAGTAGGAGACGGACTTTATGGTCCAAGATCGAATGACTTCCCGAATCCTGAGATGGAACATATCGAAAACGAAGACAGAATCGCAAGACAGGCCCTCCACGCCTGCAAACTCGGCTTTTACCACCCCATCACCAACGAATGGATGGAATTCACCTCAGAAATGCCCGAAGACATGAAGAATCTTCTGATTTGAGCTTACTATCTTCGTTCATCTATGAGGTTTTTCGCTAGTCGTTGGGACTGTTCATCTGAAGAGTTTCCGGATAGAAGTCTTGCGACCTCCATGATCCGTCCGGAATCACCGAGTTCGGCAATATTCGTTTTTGTCCTCTCCCCGCTCTGATCTTTGGAGATGAAGAAATGCTGATCTGCGGCAGCTGCGATCTGTCCCATATGCGTTACACAAAATACCTGATGGAACTTCGAAAGTTTTTTCATAGACTGGGAAACCGCTTTTGCCGCTTCACCGGAAATACCTGAATCCACCTCATCAAATATAAGAACAGGAGTCGAGTCCGCTCTAGCCAGGATCGTCTTGATCGCGAGCATGATTCTTGCCGCCTCACCGCCGGATGCTGTCTTCGAGAGCGGCTTGAGATCTTCTCCCTTGTTCGCGGAGAATAAAAATTCCACTTCATCGTAACCGGTCTTACTGAAGAAACGCTCTTTCGGCCGTTTGGTAAAAGAGACCTCGAACGAAGCATTTGGAAGTCCGAGGAACTGCACTTCCGAAACAATATCGGAAGCAAGTTTTTTCCCCGCTTCTACTCGATGATCATGGATCGTATCCGCCAGAGCTACCAGTTCTTTTTCCACACGGGCACGCTCGACATTCAGCTGCTTGATACGGGTATCCCCTTCTTTCAGCATCTCCAGGCGGTTCTTCGCGTCTTCCAGAAATGCATTCATCGCGCTTACAGATCCGCCGTATTTCATGGTACAGGAACGAAGGGACTCGAGCCGGGACTCCACTTCATCGTAAGACTCTGCATTTATCTTCGCTTCGCTGAAATAGTCATGCATCCCCTCAAGGTCCATTATAGAAGAGCGCAGCTGCTGCGCCGGTGCAGAATAGGATGGATCGATCGATGCCAGTGCATCCAGGTGTTCTGCCGCTACCTGCAGTGAGGATAGCGGAGATTCGGAATCTTCTGTCGAGAGCGCCCCCTGAACGAAGGAGAGATGGAAGTTCTTCTTTTCTTCCTGCTTTAGAATCTTTAGTTTTTCAACCAGTTCCTCTTCTTCTCCCTCGGCAAAAGCACCCTGCTCGATCTCATGGATCTGATATGTCAGAAGATCCTGCATCTGGCGGCTCTTTTCCGGATCCGTCTCATACTGTTTTCTCTTCTGAAGGATTTCACGGTACTCATCAAGTTTCTCTGAAAAAGCATGAATATGCGGAGTAATCTTATCTCCCAGGTAATCATCCAGGATCGGAAGATGTTTCGAACTGTCAAAGATCGTCTGCTGGTCATGCTGGCCATGAATATCAACAAGATAAGATCCGATCGTTTTCAAGACTGACACCGGCATAGTGCGGCCATTGACACGTACCAGGCTTCTGCCGTCTTTACCGATCTCACGCAGAAGGATCAGTGTGTTATCTTCCGCCTCGACCCCATACTCTGAGAGCACTTCTTCCGGAACCACTTCTGAGATCCCGTCAAAAACAGCCTCAATCACGGCTTTATCGGCATCTTTGCGGACATAATCACGCCCGATACGATGACCCAGAAGTGCGCTGATCGCGTCGATGATGAGTGATTTTCCCGCGCCGGTCTCACCGGTATGGATGTTAAGTCCTTTTCCGGGAGCAAACGAAGCATACTCAACTATGGCAAAATCTTGTATCGTCAGACTAAGTAACACAAAAACCTCTTACTGATCCGTATTGATACGGCTGTTCATATCTTTGATCGTCGCCTGGATCGCCAGCGCGTCTTCCGGACTCGGCGTTGCGACAAACACGGTATCATCACCTGCGATGGAGCCGACCACACCGGAAAGATGGATCGAATCCAGGGCGGACGCCGCAGCATTCGCCATTCCCGGAAGCGTGCGGATCACAACAAGATTCATCGCTACATCAGTAGATAATACAGAGTGGGCGAATACAGAAAGAAGCCTTCCCGGTGCCACATCACCGGTTCTGTCTAGAACACTGTACTTCGTTCCGCCAGAAGGAAGCGTCACCTTAATGATCCCGAGATCCTTGATATCGCGGGAAACGGTCGCCTGAGTCACCTGCCAGCCGGCAGATTCGAGTTCTTTTGCCAGTTCTTCCTGCGTGCTTATCTCTTTGGCACGCACCAGACGCAGCATTGCTTCCTGTCGTTCATTTTTCGCCATCTTCATAGAAACTACCTCTTGCACGGATCTTCTGCCTTACGGTCTGATAGAAATTCTCATATCCAAGTTTCGCAACGATCACATCCTGCTCGGATTTCTTGAGAAGGATGCGGTCATGATACGCCAGTTCTATATTCGGACGTCCGTCCAGGGACAGGATCGGCGGTTCAGAGAAACGCTCGATGATGATCTCCACGGAACTATCCCCGGAAACGATATATGTACGCTTATGCAATGTATGCGGGCAGATCGGGGTAACCATGAAAATATCAAGATCAGGTTTTACGATAGGACCGCCGGCAGCAAGACAGTAAGCGGTACAGCCTGTCGCTGTCGAAAGGATAACACCATCACCGGAAAGACGCTCTACGTGATCATGGTCGATCAGAAGATCCAGCGAAACCACATGAAGATTTGCACCTCGTGCGATTACGGCATCATTT
>ONFC01000051.1 GCA_900317035.1 uncultured Eubacteriales bacterium | reverse complement strand
CACTACAGAATGCCGATCAACTTCTCTGATGAACTCCTGAAGTCGGCACAGAACGGACTGGAGCGTATTATGACAGCGGTCGAGTCTTCGGACTTTATTCTCGGGAATGCTTCCGGTCTGAATCCGGAGGATGCTGCGGTAAAAGAACTCGCCGATGCGACTTCGGAAGCAAAGACTTCTTTCATCGCCAACATGGACGATGATATGAATACAGCGGATGCCATCACATCCGTCTACACACTGGTTCGTGTACTGAATACTCACCTGACCGCCAAGGATGTGTCGGACAAGGAGATCAGGGCGGCGGCAGACATGATCTGCGAACTAATGAATGTCCTTGGTCTTGATATCCGTGCGATGCTGAAGAAAGATAGCGGTATTCCATCGGAAGTCATGGAACTTGTAAATCAGCGTGTAGAAGCGAAGAAAAATAAGGATTTTGCAAAAGCAGACGCACTCCGCGATCAGGTGTCCGCGATGGGATATCAGATCAAGGATACGCCGCAGGGACCGCAGGTGACGAAGAAATGATGATCCCGATCCCGCCGGAAGATATCCGTGAGGTGCCGACATCGGTACTGGCTTATGTTGGAGATGCGGTGTACGAACTATATGTCCGTATGCACATCGTATCCCGCTTCGGCGGACAGTCCGGAGTACTGCATAAGAAGGCGGTGCACTATGTCAGCGCGCCGGCGCAGGCACAAGCGATCCGTGTCCTTCACGATGACCTGTCCGAGGAAGAACAGAATGTCTTCCGCAGAGGTAAGAACGGACATCAGGGAAGTATGGCAAAGAATGCAAGTCCTGCAGATTATAAGTACGCGACAGGTCTGGAGACCCTGATCGGCTACTTGTACCTGTCGGGAAAAGAAGAAAGAATGGAAGAACTGATCCGAAGGATCATCGCCATCCTGGAAGAGAACGAATAAAGGAGAGAGCCGATGCGACCTGGAATGCCTGGACCGAAAGGCCCGAGACAGAATAGAAACGATTTGAGAAACCCGAAGTCGATGGGAAGAAAGAATATGCCCATCCCGTCTGATATGCCGAAAAAGCGCGGTGAGGGAGAATCCCCGGCACCGACGGCGGACCGAATCGAGGGAAGAAATCCGGTTCTGGAAGCGATGCGTGCGGGAAGAACATTTAACAAGATCTTCGTGGCGCAGCGGCAAGAGAATGCACGTCCGGATCCTACGATGGCCAGGATCATTAATATGGCGAAGGATATCCATATCCCGATCGTAGAGGTCCCGAAGGCCAGCCTGGATGATATGTCACAGACGCATAACCATCAGGGTGTGATCGCGCAGGTCGCCAGCCACGAATATGTCGAGATCGATGAGATCCTCGACCGTGCGGCGGAGAAGGGAGAAGCCCCGCTTCTTCTGATCCTGGATGAACTGAAAGACGCTTATAATCTGGGATCGATCCTGCGTATCGCGGATGCTGCCGGCGTGCATGGCGTGATCATCCCGCAGCACAGATCGATCGGCCTGGATTCTATGGTGGCAAAAGCATCCGCAGGCGCGATCGAATATGTACCGGTCGCCCGTGTGACGAATCTTTCCAGAACGATCCTGGAGCTGAAGGATAAAGGATTCTGGATCGCGGGAACAGATGCGGAAGGAACGAACGAATACTATGACGATGTCTGGTCCGGACCGATGGCGATCGTTATCGGATCGGAAGGCGAAGGCATGAGCAAGAATATAAAAGAGAAGTGCGACTACCTGCTGTCGATCCCGATGGCCGGATCCGTTAACAGCCTGAATGCGGCAGTGGCTGCCGGTATCGTTGTTTTTGAGGCAGTGAAGCAGAGAAGAAAGGACACCTGAAAATGACCTTTATTTCGGGGAAAAATACAGGAAGCAGAATTATCCGGTACATGTCGGTGATGCTTGTCCTGTGCTTTTTCTGCGGAATGCTCACAGCCTGCAAGAATAAACATTTCCAAAAGAAAAAGATCGATGCGCCGGAAATGGCTCGTATCGTGGTGGATGCTCTTCAGGATTCCAGTGACAAAGAAGAACTCTTTAACAGGATTCCGGATGAGCAGAAAGACGGGATGACCTTCTCGGAATTCTATGAGTATATCAGTGTCCTGCAGAAGATGATGCCGGGAGGATCCCGTGTGTCGTCTTTTCAGATCATTATGGGCGAAGAGAAAGACCGGCTTCTGCAGAAGATGATCTTCGATGAGACGCACGAATACGCGGATCTTGTCCGCAGCTGCATCCCGGTACAGGTGCAGGTCAACGGGTTCCGCGTATCCGGTATGCCGATCGTCATCTATCTTCAGACGAAAACGGACGGGACGGTATATCTGAACCGTTCATGGGCAAAAAACTGCATGGAGCTTTATTCATTCTCGGCACATTATTTCGAAGCCTATGCGAATGAGAACCTGACGGATGTGATCTCGCTCCTTTCCTATACACAGGTAAAAGAACCGCTTCCGGGTTCGAGAGATATCCTGAAGGAAAAAGCGAGGGAAATGATCCGCTTCTACTCCCATAATGTGAAATCTACCTACGATGACTATGAGATTGTCTCTGTCGATGCATCTCATCTGGTCTACCTGCAGCCGTCCGTTCTGGACAGCCAGCTGCAGACGAACAGAAGAACAGTGCGCTTCAGAAGCAATGAAGAAGGCGTGATCTCGGTGATCGATCCGATCGAAAGTGAACTGAAGACAGCAGACCTTTATCTATACTATAACGGACGCCGCACGGTCCGCGTCGGCGAGCATGCGGCGCCGTCCCAGCTGGAGTCGCTCTTTGGAAAACCCCTTACAGTTTCCTGTGGGCCCGTTGTGGAAAAAGCACTGTCCGGCGATCCGGAGGATGGACTGCGGAATATCCTTATCCGCTATCCGGGCTTTACGATCACGGTCTATGGTGTATACCATGATGTAGAAGACTGGGATGGTACGTATACCCGTTTCAGGATCTGGGATTCGGAAAAGGCAGGTATCGGTACAGATCTTCAGGTTACAAAGACCTCCTGGGATGTATTGAACCGGTATCCTTTTGCAGATGAGGCGGGCTATGAGCTGGGAGTTTCGATCGACGGAGAAAAGTATCAGCTCCAGATCGGGCTGGACCGGGAGAATCCAAATTCTGACGGAAGTATACCGATCGACACACTGATCCTGCAAAAAGCAGGCTGATCCCTGATCTTCAGATCAGGGAAGAAGGATGGAGCGGAGCTCCGAGATCTCCTTATTTCCCAGTCCGCACGTTAGCAGGTATTTCTCGATACTGCCGTCGTATTTTTCGTCCAGATAAGAAAGAAGATACTCCATGTTCGATGCATCACTTTTATAGATGTGGTGCACGTTTTCAGGTGTGGCGGCGATCAGCGGCGCCACCAGTTTCTCTACATAGGTATAAGAAACAGCGTAATTTTCGACGATCTTTTTTCTTTCCACGCCGCAGAGAAGATAGAAGATCGCAGCGATCAGGCCGGTTCTGTCTTTCCCGTGCGCACAGTGGAAAAGCACTGTCTTATTCTTCTCGTGCAGTATCGTCCTAAGGACCTCCGCGAAATACGGGCGGGAATTCTCAAGCATCCAGATATACAGGTGTCCGAGAGAAGTGCTGATCGTGTCGGTAATGATGCCGGCATTGATGTCATCGGCGTTGACACGAAGAAGAGGGATATTATAGTAGGTGAACCGCGGATCACTGTAAACCGTGTCCGGATGGTTCTGCGCCTCTTCCTCGGATCGTAAATCGATGATGACTTCGACCGGGTACGATGCAAGAAGACCGATCGCATCCTTGTCGAGACGATCGAGAGCATCCGAACGGATAAGACGGTGACAGGCGAGTGCTTTTCCGTCTGCATTCGTCATGGCGCCCAGGTCTCTGGCATTATATAGTCCGGGGATAGAAAGACGCCCGGATCTCATGTCCATCTGCATATATTTACCTTCCTTCTTCCAGGATTATATCATCACTTCAGGAGTTTTAATATCCGATAGATATCATATTTTGAAAGTATGGTATCATAGAGAAAGTGAAAAAGAGGGTATAGATATATGAAGAAGATTTTAATCATTGAAGACAACACGGAAATCAATCATCTTATGGCAGACGCGCTGAAGAAGGCCGGTTACGAATGTACGCAGGCTTTCTCCGGAACTGAAGCGCTCCTTTATTATGAAAAGGAGGAGTATGATCTGGTCCTGATGGACATGATGCTTCCCGGTCTTTGCGGCGATGAGCTTTTCCCGAAGATGAAAGCGATCAGGGATGTGCCGGTCATCGTGGTTTCCGCAAAAGATGAGATGGACACCAAGGTCCAGATGCTGACATCGGGTGCGGAAGACTATATCACAAAGCCGTTCCAGATCCCGGAGCTTCTTGCCCGCGTTGCGGTACAGATCAGAAGAGTCTCCCAGAAGACCGGAGAGCCCCAGGGCGGACAGCTGACATACAAAGAGCTCACGCTGGATGAGGCATCGTTTACTGTTCTGGTGAATAATAATGAAGTCCAGCTGACAAAAAGAGAATTCCAGATCCTGGCGCTGCTGGTCTCGCATCCGAAGCGCGTATTTACTAAGCAGGATATCTACGACTGTGCGTGGAATGAGATCTATATCGGCGAGGATAAGACCATTAACGTACATATCAGCAATATCCGAAAGAAACTTAAGGAGTTCACCGATACCGAGTTTATCGAGACCGTGTGGGGTATCGGATATAAGCTTGCGAAATAAGGAGGTCATGGATGAGTCTTATTCTGTCAACAGATAACATCACGAAAAAATTTAAGAGCAAGACTGCGGTCAACCAGGTCTCCATTCATGTGGAGCGTGGCCAGGTGTACGGCCTGATCGGAAGAAACGGCGCGGGAAAGACCACGCTTCTGCGTATGATCTCGAATCTGGCCTGCCCGACCAGCGGATCTTATACTTTTTACGATGAAAACGGCGCGAATAATGAAGCGATGTGGGGAAGAGTCGGAGTACTTATTGAGGATCCGGGCATATTCCAGAATCTCAGTGCTCTTCAGAATCTGAAGGCAAAAGCACTGGCCGCCGGCATCAATAATGACCAGTACCTCCTGGACCTTCTGAACTTTGTAGGCCTCCCGAATGTCGGGAAAAAGGCCGTGAAGAACTTCTCTTTAGGTATGCGTCAGCGTCTCGGTATCGCGATCGCGATGGTCAATTCCCCGGATCTTCTGATACTGGACGAACCGATCAACGGCCTCGACCCGCAGGGTATCGCGGAAGTCAGAAGCCTGATCCATAGACTCTGTACTGAAAAGGGCATTACGATCATCATCTCCAGCCATATCCTGGAGGAACTGTCGAAAGTCGCCGACCGCTATGGCATCATCCACGAAGGCGTGCTTCTCAGTGAGACTTCTAAAGAAGAACTTATGGAGCAGTGTAAGCCGGTACTCTATATGAATACTTCGGATAATCAGAAGGCAAGGATCGTCCTTAGTGATATGGGCATTTCCGACTTCAAGGTGTTCGATGATCACATCGAGATCTGCGAAAGGACGAAAGAAGGCGGTGCGATCTCCATGGCGCTGGCCAAAGCCGATATTCAGACACTGGAGATGCGGCAGGAGGGGCAGTCGCTCGAAGACTACTACTTCCGTCTGACAGGAGGTGCGAAAAATGCTTAATATTTTCCGTATGCATATGTACCGTGTCTCAAAAGCAAAATCCACGATCGTTCTGGCGATCGTTATGATCGCCTGCCTCTTTATCCGCTTCGGTCTGGCACATCTGGTTTTCGATGATCCGCTGAATCTCGAGTTTGTGAGTGTGTTTGCGAGCGGAAACTCGAAGAGCAGCGCACTTACTCCGTCTCAAGTAAACACCTGGTGCATCCAGGCAAGCAACTCTCTGATCATCTGCCTGACGATTTTTTCCGTTATTTTCGCCAACTGCGATTTTACACGGGGCTTTGCTAAGAATACTTATTCCTTATATAAATCGAGAACACCGCTGGTCATGGGCAAGTGGGCCTCACTGATGACCTGTATTACTGCTGTCTATGTCGTTTTCTCTTTCTTTTCCCTGGCTTTCTGCGCACTTCTGCTGCCTGCTTTTGAGTCGAAAAGATGGGGCGAGTATATCCGAGGATGGATCGTTCTTTATATTTTGTTGATCTCTATGATGACGCTGGTATTCTTTATCACGAATAGATTCAAGAGTCCTGCCGGCGGCATGGTTATCGGCATTCTGATCGCAACCGGTACATTTCAGACGGTGGAAAGACTGATCGATGTCCTGATCGCAAGAGCAAGCGGAGAGAGTCTCCTTGATGCTTTTGCCGGAAAAGGAAACGCATTCCGCTTGTCAGATTACTGTCTGGATAATGTATATATTTCTTATAATCCTTCTATGGGTTCGGGAGATACGGTGAGGACGATACTGGTTGCACTGGTATATGGCGGTCTGGCACTTTTCCTGGCGGTATGGCTGTCGAAAAAACAGGACGTCCGCTGCTGACCTGAAAATACATAAAAACCTGAAATATAAGCGCTTCCTGGATTCCCCGGAGGCGCTTAACTTTTTCTTAATATTTTCTTTTGAAATATTAAACTTCTCCTTGGCGATTGATTAGGAATTGTTTTCTAGAATGAATTCGTAAGCACAAGGAGGAGTCAAAAAATGGATTACATTCTAACCACAAATGAATTGACCAAGACGTACGGTAAGTACAATGCAGCCAATGAAGTATCCATCCACGTCGAGCGTGGCGGGATCTATGGCCTGATCGGCAGAAACGGTGCCGGTAAAACAACATTAATGAAAATGATCGGCGGTCTTTCCCGTCCGTCAAGAGGATCTTTTGAGATCCATGGCAGGAACGGCGAGACAACAAAGCAGATGATGCCGAAGGTTGGTATCCTGATCGAAGCCCCCGGTCTTTATCCGAATATGACAGCGATGCAGAACCTGACTACAAAGGCTCTCGCACTGGGAATCAAAGATAAGAAGTATCTACAGGGACTCCTTGAGGAAGTCGGTCTTTCCAACACCGGAAAGAAAAAAGCGAAGCAGTTCTCTCTCGGTATGAAACAGCGCCTCGGTATCGCAATGGCACTGGTTAATAAGCCGGAGCTCCTGATCCTCGATGAGCCGATCAATGGACTGGATCCGCAGGGTATCGCGGAAATGAGATCGATCCTGCATCACCTCTGCTATGACAAGGGCATCACGATCCTGATCTCCAGCCACATCCTCGATGAACTTGCCAAGGTTGCTACACAGTACGGCATTATCCATGAGGGAAGACTCCTGGAAGAAGAAACGAAGGAAGAACTTTTCAGCAAGTGCTGCGAGAGACTCGAGCTTAAGACCAATGATATCAGCAGGACCCTTGAAGTTCTCAATATGATGGGATTCTCCAAGATGGAAGTCAAAGATGACTCGATCAATATCTATGAGCGCCTGAACGAAGGCGGCGCGATCACCATCGCCCTGGCAAAAGAGAATATCCAGACCAATGAGATCGCGGTCAAGACCGACGCTCTCGAAGACTACTACTTCCAGCTGACAGGAGGAAACAAAAATGCTTAATCTGATTAAAATGAATATGTACCGTATGAGACATGCGGTATCCACATGGGTGATCGCGATCGTCACCATCGTCTTTGCTTTTATGCAGTTTGGATCACTGAAACTTCTTCTGGATGATCCCTTTAACATGTTTGATGCCGGCGAAGGTGCCAAAATGCTCGGATTCGCCACTGTAGGCGGCGAGAATATTATTACCACGCTGCTTCACAACTCCAACATCCTGATCATCGCAGCTGTTTTCGTAGTGCTTTTCGCAAATGCGGAGCATAAGAGCGGCTTTGATAAGAACCTGATCGGTATTACGAACCATAAGTGGAAACATGCGCTTGCCAGATGGATCTCTGCCGTGATCGGTATGACATGCTTCCTCGCGATCGGATTTGTCGTTCTTCTCGGACTTTGCGCTCTCTTCCTGAATGCTTTCTCTTTCGGAAGTGCAGCAGCGATGCTCAAGAGTGCAGGATTCCTTTACCTCGGTATGGTTACTTTCAGCGCGATCTTCTTCTTCTTCACGACACTCTTTAAGAGCTCTGCCGGCGGTATCGTAGCTTCCCTGGTCATCTCTCTGGGTATCCTGAATCTGATCGAGCAGCTTCTTGACCTCGCAGTCAATAAGATCTTCTCCCATCCGGCATATGTTCCGTCAGATTTCTTCTTTGACAATGCCTATATGACCTTCGATGCTTCCGGTGCCGGAATGAAGGCTTGCGTGGTTTTCGTGGCGATCTGCCTGGTATATTTGGTCCTTTCTGTCGGAGGCAGCATGCTTCTGCAGCAGAAGAGAGACGTAAGATGATTAACTTTTGCATGATCTTTCTAACATAATACCCTCTTTAGCTTGGAATAGAACCGGCCCGGTTTCGGACCGTGTTCTATTTCCAACTTTTACAGAATGATTTATAATGATGCGTAATGGCAATTACGGAGGTTCGCTTTGGAATACTTACTGGAGACGGATAATATCACAAAAAGATATGGCAAGATCACTGCAGTCGATCACGTAAACATCCATCTGAAAAAGGGAGAGATCTACGGACTGATCGGCAGAAACGGCGCAGGTAAGACGACACTTCTTAAGATGCTCGCCGGTCTTGCCAAGCCGACAGATGGAAGCTTCAGTATTTTCGGCGAATCGGAAAAAGAGACCGCAAAACTTCGTGACCGTATCGGTGTACTGATCGAGAGCCCGGGACTATATCCGAATATGACTGCGATCGAAAACATGAAGATCAAATCACTCATGCTCGGTATGAATGACGATGCTTTTCTAAAAGAACTTCTCGCGGATGTCGGTCTGGACAGCAGAACCGAGAAATTAAAGGTCAAGCAGTATTCTCTCGGTATGAAGCAGCGACTGGGTATCGCCATGACGCTTGTCGGACACCCGGATCTCCTGCTGCTGGATGAACCGATCAACGGCCTCGATCCGCAGGGTATCGTGGAGATCCGTGAACTGATCGCCAGACTCAGCAAAGAAAGAAATATCACGATCCTGATTTCTTCCCATATTCTGGAGGAGCTCTCCAAGATCGCGACAAGATACGGGATCCTCCATAACGGACAGCTGATCGATGAATTTACCCACAGCGAGCTTCTCAAGCGATGCAGCGAAAGAATCGAGCTGCGCCCGAGTGATGCCACGAAAGCGGTCACTGTGATCGAGAAGATGGGCATCACAGAGTATAAGGTACTCGATAAGAGCGTGATCCAGATCTTTGAGCGTCTGGAGGACAGCGGCGAGATCGTACTGGAGCTTGCGAAGAACAATATCAAGACGTTAGGCATCGCGGTGAAGAATGAAGCCCTGGAGGAATATTATCTTTCTATCACCGGCGGCGCAAATAAGCGGGAAGAAAGCGGAAAGGAACAAGAATGATCTATCTGGTGCTGGCGCTGGCCATTATATCGGTTTCCCTTCTGATCGCGCTGATCCATTACCGTTCGCAGATCAGAAAGAACTGTCATCAGCTGGAAGTAATGCAGAAGCATTCTTCCAATCAGCGTCTGACCTCGGAAGTGCCGTACAAGGAAGTCAAAGAACTTGTCCGGCGTATCAATGAGATCTGTAACCGGTATCAGGAAGACAAGATCATCATGGAGAGAAACGAGAATAATCTCAAAGAAGCAATTGCCAATCTATCCCACGATATAAGGACACCGCTGACATCTCTGGACGGATATGTCCAGCTGCTGGTCATGAGTGATTCCGCCGAGGAAAAAGAACACTACCTTCAGATCATCCAGAACCGTATCTCCAGCCTCAAGGAACTTCTGGAAGAACTCTTTACCTATACGAAGATGCAGGACCAGAACTACGAGCTGACCATCGTTCCGATGGATGGGCGCCAGTGCATCTGCGAGACGGTGCTGGCTTTCTATGAGGATTTCGAGAAACGGGGACTTACTCCGGAGGTCAACTTCTGTGAAGAGGACCTTCCGATCGTGGCCAATGAAGTGGCGCTCCGCCGTGTGATCCAGAATCTGGTGAAAAATGCACTGGTTCACGGGGTGAGCCGTATCGGCCTTACTCTGGAAAAGACAGACGGCAAGCTCCATTTTACCTGTTTTAACGATAAAAAAGCGGATGAAATCATCGATGTCGATCAGATCTTCGAGCGTTTCTACAAGGGAGATAAGGCAAGAACTTCGACATCGACTGGCCTGGGACTGGCTATCGCCAAAGGATTGATCGAGCGAATGCATGGAACTATTTCCGCGGATGTGAAAGACGAGATGTTTGTGATTGATATCTTCCTGCCACTAAAAGAAAAAGGATGAAATGTTTAGAAAAGACCATTGACAAGATCAGGTCTTGGGACTAAAATACATCATGCTGTGCAAACGGCAATCATATTTGCGCCCGTAGCTCAACTGGATAGAGTGTCTGACTACGGATCAGAAGGTTGTGGATTCGATCTCTGCCGGGCGCGCCAGATAAGGGAACTGCCTGAAAGGGCAGTTCTTTTTTATTTCTTCGCCCGGATAGTGCTTTTCCAAAGGGAGATGACGGCGCTTAAGAAAATATGATTGAATTACTGGAACTTCTGTGATAAAATACCTGTTCGTGTGACTATAATTCATTATTATATGGAGGAGATAGATATGTCGTCTGTTGAGAAGAAGGATAACAATATTGTCGTTATCTCACTGGAAGCATCCGCCGAAGAATTTAAGGACGCGCTTCAGAAGTCCTTTAACAAGAATAAGAATCGTTTTCAGATCCCGGGTTTCCGTAAGGGTAAAGCTCCTTTTAACCTGGTAAAGCAGTACTATGGCGAGGGCGTACTCTATGATGACGCGATCGACTACGTCGTAAATCCTGCATATATAGCTGCAATTAAAGAGCATGACCTGAAGGTCGTTTCCCGTCCGGAGCTTGACATCCAGGAGATCGGTGACGACAAGGGCATCAAATATACCATCACAGTAACCGTGAAGCCGGAAGTTGAGCTCGGCCAGTACGAGGGCGTCGAGGCTGAATACCGTTTCAATGCTCCGTCTGATGAGACTGTAGAAGCTGAGCTGAAGCGTCTGCAGGACAGAAACGGCCGTATGGTTCCGGTTGAGGGACGTGCGGTTGAGAACGGCGATACAGTAACCATCGATTACGAAGGTTTCGTTGACGGTGTTGCTTTTGAAGGCGGTAAGGATGAAGGCCACGATCTGAAGATCGGTTCCAACTCCTTTATCCCGGGCTTCGAAGAACAGCTGATCGGTCACAACATCGACGAAGAGTTCCCGATCACCGTTACATTCCCGGAGGATTATCACGCGGAGAACCTCAAGGGTAAGGAAGCTACCTTCCAGATCAAGCTCCACGCGATCAAGGTGAAAGAACTGCCGGAGCTCGATGATGATTTCGCAAAAGACGTTTCCGAGTTCGATACTCTCGACGAGTACAAGGCAGACATCCTGAAGACTCAGAAAGAGCAGGCTGAGAAGTCCGCTCAGGAGCGCTTCGAGAATGAAGTAGTAAGAGTTGTTACCGAGAATGCAAAGGTAGATATTCCGGAGTGCATGGTTGACACAGAGATCGACAGCATGATCGACGAGCAGAACTACCGTATGCGTTCCCAGGGCCTGGACCTCGATATGTACCTGAAGTACATGGGCCAGACCATGGAAGAGTATCGTGCAGGTATCCGCACTATGGCAGAGACCCGCGTAAGAACACAGCTCGTACTCGAGGCTTGCGGTAAGGCAATGAACATCGAGGCTACTGACGCTGATGTTGAGGAAGAAGCAGAGAAGATCTCCGCTCAGTACGGAATGAAGAAGGAAGACTTCATGGCTCGTATCAAGGACAACGACGCTTTCATCCGTGAGAGCATCGTCGGCAGAAAGACTGTAGAAGCTCTTGCTGAGAAGGCGGTAAAGACTGAGCCGAAGGAAGAAGAGAAGAAGGAAGAAAAGACTGAAGAGTAATTCTTCTTTCTCCTGAATGAATGAACCACGAGAGGCTGTCTCATATGAGACAGCCTTTTTGCTTTTTGAAAACTGTTTCGGGATCTGGAGCAGGTTTTCCGCTCGAAATGAGGAGGAAAGTGCTTTTCCATAAGGGGAATAACAGGATAAACCGATAAAAATATATGAAAGGAGATTCTATCGGTATGATCCTATCGTCCCCGGCGGATAGAAATTGAAAAATGTGAAATCTATCGGTAAGTTATCTGAGAAAAATACGGATAGAAAAGAAGAATTGGCAATACTATGGGAAAGTTGTATCAGCATTTTACCGATAGAATCCCTGGATTTCTCTTTTCTATCGGTCTGATGCATAAAAGAATTACCGATAGAATCATAAAAAACTAAAATTATATCTGTAAACAGTCGAACGAGGCTGATTTCTATTTTGTGATGCCCCCTTTGATATAATAGGTTTTGAGATGCTATCCTTGAAGCAGATCATGCCGCTTCGAGACAGTATTCAGAAAAATGAAAAAAATTTCAGACCACCGCGAACATTTCTCATCTGTCATGTGTCTATAGGACAGATGCGGATAAAGGAGGCAAATTCAGATGACCGGAAAAGAACTTGAAAAGATCTACAATGAAGCCTACCGCGCGGTGTACTGGACAGCATTTTCTCTTCTTAAGAATGAAGATGATGCACAGGATATCGTTCAGGATACGTTTATTGCCCTGATCAATTCCTATGACAGCATCAGGGACAAGGATAAGATCCTGCCATGGCTGAAAAAGGTCGCCGCCAACAGATCTCTGAATCGTCTTACGAGGACGAAGACGGACAATGTGGAGGACGAGTTCTTCGACACAGTCGAGACGGTTCCCGAGGATTTTCTGCCTGATTCACTTGTCGAATCAGCTGAGACGCGCAGGATCATTATGGATATCATTGAAAAATCGTTATCCGAAGACATCAGAAGAACACTTATCCTGTTCTATTTTGATGAGATGAGTACAAAGGAAATCGCGGAAATCCTTGGTGTTCCGGATGGTACTGTCCGCCGCCGTCTGAATTTTGCCAGAAACAAAATCAAGAAGGAGGTCGAAAAGTATGAAGAAGATAATGACACGAAACTGTTTATGGTCGTACCATTCTTAACAAGTCTGTTTACCAAAGAAGCAGAGCAGGTTCCCTTTAAGACGATGCCAGCTTCACTTACAACTGCCCTGTCCGCATCTACAAAGGCTCTCGCTAATGGAGCCGCAACAAAAACTGCTGCATCTGCAGCCGCGAAAGGAACAGGGATTATGACTAGTAAATTTTTAATCGGAGGTATTGCCACCGTTGTGCTTGTCGGTGCAACGACCGCGGGGATCCTCATACTTGCAAATCAAAAGAAAGAAAAGAAAGAAACGGAACCGACGCCGGTATCTGACGTGCAAAGCGAAGACGCACCGGAGGAGATCGAACAGATCCAGAGTGACTCGGAAGAGAAAGAAAGCC
>ONFC01000074.1 GCA_900317035.1 uncultured Eubacteriales bacterium | reverse complement strand
CTCGATCTCGCCATGCTGATTCTTGCTATCTACCGTAAAATACGCGATCTGTCCGATACATTCGCCGGAACTCTTCTCGATCACGGCCCACCGGTAATAGTCTTCTCTGGCGTAGGAAATGATGTACTTCGTATCCAGAAGTTCCCGGACGGCTTCCGGTGTCGTATAGCACGGTTCCCCGTAGTCCCACTGCGTCTTCTCGTCCGCGATCCAGTTACGGATCATGGAATCAATGTCTGAATACTCGAAACGGCGAAGGATCAGCCGCTCCGTCTCGATTTCTATAGTTCCTGTATGTGTAATCATTTTACTTACCATCTTTTCAGTATTTTATATTCTTCCACGATCTCATTTAGCTCCCGGGTCAGTTCCTCATTCCGTTTCGGATCCCCTTCAACAAATGTGATAACGGGTGCTTTTCCAGTATCTCTATGAGCACGTCGGGCATGTATCGGGAAGGATCCCCTCTTCGATCCATGTATTCGAGTTCCGAAATCACCCCTCGGCTGACATGGGGTCCCCTGGGCTGGTCGTCCAGGATCTCCTGCATTCTGGCACACATAGCCACGACTCTTTCATGGAATGCATCCTCTTCTAAGACGCATTCGCCTTTTCCCTTCCGGACCGTCGCCGTATAAACCACGCCGTCCCGGTCTTCGAAGATGCAATCCGGATCGAAAGCATTGACAAAGCCGAAGAACTGCGGGATCAATCCCGGATAGCTAAATCGCGCGGATTCTTTTTCCGCGAGAAAAGCACTGGCCAGAAGCCTCGCATAACCTTTTTCTTCTATAAGCATGACATACCGTTTGTCGTCATCCAGTTCGAAGATCTTGTTGGTCTCATAGGGAAAATCCCACTTCTCACCTTTATCATTGGTGATGGTCAGCATACTGTCATCCGTGACAAACTCGAGCACGAAGGGAGGATTAGAGAACAAACGCGTATCCAGGCGCCGGTTCTTTATGTCCTCCTCGCTCGGAAGGAAAAGATCCTTCTCGTGCTTAACGCCGTCGCGGTCAATATACTTCAGTTTTTCAGGCCTGTCATGATTCATATAGTTCCCTCGGGATCGGATCTAGGGAGATGCATAGATCCCTGTCTGCGCGTTCCCACATCGTCTTAAGGATATCCGTCATTTTCCTGCAGTCGCACACATACACCAGTGCGTTTCCGAGTTTACTATAAGTTACTGCACCAGCATATTCAAAAGCTTCTTTATAGTTCGGGTAGTACTCGGAGACGCAGCGGTCAGCGGCCGCCGTGTAGTGTGAGTGAAACGGAGGCGATTTCAGTTCACGCCCCTGATGGTCAAAGATCGTGATCTCGAAAGGATTCGGATTCAGACGGTCCGGGATCTTCAGTCGCTCATCCACCGAGTGAAGATACGTATTTCTCTCATGTCCGACACCGACCAGAAGGACCTTTCCGCCCTCTTCGTAGAGGCGGCTGATGCAGCTTCCGACAGGTGCCGGTGACGCACACTTTTCCTCGCCTTTTACAAACTCTTCCGCGCCTTTTCCGAAGACCGTCACCGAGTGGGTCGGGTGAAGCGAACGCACACCATCTTTTCGAAAAGCAGCGACCTCGGCAAGTGTCCCGATATCCGGCACCGTCGATCTGACATCGTAGTAGGGAGTATCTCTCCACACCTTGTTCCAGGTGTGCGTCGGCACGATAAAAAGACCAGCTTTCAGGTATTCGCAGCAAGCATCGATCAGACCATCCGCCCCGTTCTCGATTTTCCCGATCGAGCGGAGCGAACAGTGGATCGTCACCTTATCATCGTGTCTGATCCCGGCATCTTGAAGGAAACGGAATATATCGTCTCTGGTCACCATGTAAAATTTTTCATCCTCCACTGGTCAATAACATATCAGGTTGTTGACCTGATTATATCATTGTCAGCGGAGCATTCAGAGATACCGGCAATATAAGATGATTCTCGTACCTGGGAACGAAGATCATACTCGTCGATTGATCAGGCCCTCTCATCCAGGACCTTCTGTACTCTGTCCTGAAGGATCCTGATCACATCAGTAAGATCCTTCTGACCGAGGAAATATGCCGGCATCTCTTCGATCAGGATCAGGTTGATCGATGAGTCGGACGCTTCAACATATGAGCAGCTCGAAATGATTCTTTCAAGTTCTGCCATGTCGTCTTTCGTAAACTTCATTCTGTGCTCGGAAGGCATGCCGAAAGACATGGAAAAGTCATTCCCTCTGGGGCCGTTGATATATTCGAGGGTTGTCTCTTCTGTCTTCCGGTATGCCTCTCGGCTTATGGTAAAACCCGAGGTTTTTGCCATCTCATATAAAATATCGTCGGAAAGAAGTATCTTAAGAAAGTCCACGCAAGCATCAGTATCTTTTGCCCGGGCAGAAACAGCGACAGAACAGTGGGGGCAGACAAGCGGTCCCCGTCCATCGGAAGATGGGATACCCAGGATCGATCTCGCACCATTGAGATCATTGACGGCGGCCAGGTAGGAAGGCGCCCATTCGTATAGGGAAAGCTGAGCGATCCCGTGAACATACTCACGCATCTCGGACGCAGGATCTTCATCTTCCGGGGGCATGACAGGCCGGGCCTCCACGCTGACATTCTTTTTCACATAATCTGCCAGTTCAGAGAACTCAGGTCCCGTAAAATCCGCCTTACCGTTAACGATGAATCTGTCCCGCATGGCATTAAAGAGCGTTACGAAATACATCGCCTGTCCGTTATCAAAGAGATCGTACCCGTTTAGCGGGCCATAGAGAAATTCTTCATATTCGGAGGTGGTGAATCCGACTCCGGATGCGCCTGCATACTTCGAGTCCGTATGGATCCCCTTGATCCCGAATGAAAGCGGCAGCTGGTAGAGTTTGCCGTCGATCTTAGCAGCATCGATGATATTTCCAAAATACTTATCTGCATCCATGTTGCCAAAATAACTGTTCAGATCCATCAGATAATTCGAGTTATTCAGTCTGCCCATATCATCCGTAATGATCAGAATATCCGGACCTGTACCACTCACGATGTTCATGGCAAGCGCATCATTTAATGAAAGATTCCGCTTCATGAGTGCATTTTCGGTATCGTCTGCCGTGTCAGACGAGGATTGATAGAGTACATTATCCACTTTATATTCATCGGTTACTTCAATGATGAAGTCTTTATTTGTCGAATTAAATCTGACGATCGCTTCTGAAACCACCGGATCGACATATCCGTTTGTTGCATAAAGCTCGAGGACTGTCTTTCCCGCGTGAGGATTCTCAGAAGCTTTCGTTAAGACATACAGATCAAAGCCGATCTCTATTGGATCTCCCATCGCAAAAAAGCCTCTTCTTCCGCCAAGGAAAATGATTTTCCCGTCAGAGCAATCGATCATTTGAGTATCCCCTAAGAAACAATGATTGATCAGGCATGCATCATAGTCGAAATACCTCTCAATCCTCTTATTCTGAAGGTCGATCTTTGAAATCCCGTCAGTAGTCGAGAAATACAGCTGACCGTCTTTACCGCCGAAGCTATCATTGATCATGCTTAAATCGATCCATTCGTAGTCTTTCCCATCTGCTTCAGAAGACTCTTCTTTCTTAATATCCACCTCGAAGAAAATCGGAATAGTCGTCTGTTCCGGAGTCGCCGGTACCAGAAGCTTATCTTCATCCAGAGAAAAAACAGCGCTAATGTATGTTAGACTCGTATGTTCTTTTCTTACCTCGACATGGTGCTGCTCCCCTTCGGAAGATTCAATATCAAGAGCGAAATAACTTTCAAAACTTTTATCGTCAAACTTTCGCGATACAAGAACAGCGTATTTACCGGCCCGAAACAGTGACTTAAATCCGGATGAATCCAGCTCTGTGGCATGTTCCCGTTCCCCGGTTTTTTCTCCGGTCCTTCCATCGATATCTATGTCGACGCGGGTACCACTATCCCAATCGGCGACAGTTGCTGTGATCCTGCCATGAGAATAATCGATGTTCTCGATATTGCCTTGTTCCGGTAAGAACTGATCCATATCCGTAGTGTGGATCTCTTCACATGTATCGTGGTCCAATACGGTAACAAAGCAGCTCACATTGTTCTCCATGGCTTTGTCCTCAGCAAGGTATGCGCGCGACAATACCACGATATTTTTATCATCGGAACCAAGAAGTATCTGTTCCTTATAAGAGTAGTCCTTTCCGCCGGTATCCACATCGGGGGCAATATGGATCACTTCCGAGTCGAACCAGGGATCCTCCGGGCGGATCTTCCGGTGCTCTTTCGAAGTGCTTTTCCGTCGGCAGGATGCGCCTGAAAACAGCACCGCGAATATAAGGGTCAGAGATACCGCCCGATTTCTTAAAACATACTTCATATGTATCCTTCTTTTCTTCGAGGGGGTCAAGACTTCTTATCTTTCTGATATGCTTCCCACTGGCTTCTCACCGTGTTCAAATAATCATCAAAACCATCTGCTTTCAGCTTGTCGGAATGCGCACTGATAGATTCATCCACTGTATTACTATTTAGTGATAATAGAAAAGCACCCATATCATCTGAAATAACAAGTTCTTTATCACTATCCGGTACAAACCCGGCAAATGGAGAAATCTTCGCGTTATCATAGAAGGAGAAAAAGGCTGCTTTTCTGTTCTCCGTAAAATGCTCGTTACGGGCCGGGTACAGATGTATAAACAGGTTCAGCCACGTCTCGCGCCAGGGAGCGCTCTGTTTATCCGTACCATCCATATTCACTGCAAAGCCATCCTCGAGCTTATAATCTTCTCCGAGTTTGCCATAGATCAGCAGATTTCCATACTTTTCCTGCCCATATAACAGATTGAGGAAATCCAGACACGCATCGATCTTATCCGGATTATTTCTGATACCGATAGATCCGTTGATCCTGGTACGAAGGACCGGTGCCAGTTCTTTTATCACGTAATTTCCGCCGAGCCTGTCTCCTTCAGGTGAAATGGGAGCTAAAACTGCAAGGAAATTTCCGGCTTTCAAGGCTTCTTCGTCGTCCTCACATACTGTGTTCTGATAAAACGAAACAGTATCCCTGATGAAACCTTCTCTCTTCATCTTTTCAAGCACACGGAGATAACCGATGACTTTCTCTGACTCCAGCAGGTTTTCGATCTGCATGGTGTCATAATCATACACCAGGCCATTACTGATATCACACCCGATCATCGAATCGAAATCATAATCTGAAACGAGATACTGAAAGCGCGGAGCAGCCTTATCATCCCACTTTACATCCTTGATCATGTCATAGATGCCATCTAAAGTTCCATCCCACTTCTCTATCGCTTCATCAGAGATAAGATCCTTGTTAAATGCGGCATATAGACCCGCGTCGTTCCAGGTAGCATTCGGTATGGAATAGATATGACCGTCAACCTTGACTGTTTCCCACAAGGATTTAGGAAATGCTTCGTATAGTGCTTTTCCCTTATCGGTGGTAAGGATATCATCCAGGTTAAGAAGCTCTCCTGATTTTAAAAGCCTGACAATATTATTACTTCCGTCGCCCAAGCCCATAAAGGAAATATCTGCTTTTCCTTCCTTAAGTAAGGGCTCAAGGTCTTCTACATACGTTTCCAGATCCACATATACAATCTTCAGCTTATACGGGTGGCCATCTTTTTGCAGTTCCTCGTTAAAGAGCCTCAGGTTTTTCCCGGCAATTTCGCTAACTTTAGGAATAGCAAAGGTGATCGTTGTAATTTCTTTTGGATCAACAGGCGCTGTACCATCCGGGGAAGTGTCTCTATCTCCATCAGTTGGTGTAACCTGATCTTTTGCATCGTCCTTATCCGTCGCACTTGCGACCGGCCGGCTGACAGTTCCGGTGCTTTCCTCTTTCTTATTTCCGAATTCCGGAATCACTTTCGCTACAAGAAATATTCCCAGGGAAACCACGAGCGCAGCTAACCCAAGAAGCACGAATAAAAGGCTTCTCTTCATTTTCATAGTATTACCTCTTTTCTTGATGAATCAGGCAGTTATTCTGCCATGTTTTTAACGGATGAACCAGGCATTATTCGGCCATGTATTTCACGCCGTTGATCTCTACACCGCTAATGTTATCGATGTTAAAAGCTCTTTTGAACTTCATTGTGAAATCGCCACCTTCCAGTGAACCGGTAACAGAAAAGCTCGCTTTACCATCAGAAGCAACAGTGATACCGCCGTCGGCAGTTATTCCGCCAAATTCCCCCGCATCAAATATCTCGATACGTTCTCCGTCAGTAGTAATGACAGTAACATTATTCACAACAGAAGGCTTCGAACCCCTGTAGTCCTTATCCAGACGGCTTATGCCATAGGGCGAAAGGGTAAACTCTTTGCCATCCGGTGAACGAAGGGTCTTCGTCGGAACATTCGGTTCCGAAAGAAGATCTATGTAGATCCCTTCGAAATACGTGTAGTCTTCTTCTATACAGTATCCACCGTACCCGTCTCTTTCACCTGTGGACACCCATTCCACAAACTGCAATCTGGTCGGACGGGAATTATCGACATAAGGCTCATTCACCACATATGTACAGTTCCAGGTGATCTCGTATTCGCTCTGTGCATTCCAGTCACTGTATCCGGATCCCTGCGCCGGGACGATCCACTCGCCGGTATCTATATATGTTCGTTTCATATATACGTCGTGCGTTTTAATATGTTCCTTCGCATCTTCCGTAAGGGCTGTCAGAGTATATACCATCTCGGTATAATTACCATCACATATCTGCACGTCAACGGTTAACCGGACCTTTCCGTTTTCAACAGTACTTCCACTAGCGAGCAGGTTCTTCTCGATCATCTCCGTGCCCTCTTCGCCATAATAGATACTTACTTTATCACGGTGCGTGAGCTGTCTATGGGCAAAGACACTGACAGGGATCATGATGGCTACCGCAGCGGCAACGAGGACAGCGGTTCTTATCCTCTTTCGCATAGTGATCGTATGCTTCGCTTCGATGATCTTATATTCATTGACATATTGCTCGTCGATCTTACTTGTGATGTTCATATATTCCTGCTCGTTCATACTGATCCGTCCTTTCTGTCAATGAATTCTCTCAAGTCCTGTCTCATTCGGTGCAGCATGGTCTTGACCTTACTTTGTGAAAAACCTGTCTTCCTCGATATATCCGCGATCGAATCACTGTACCAGTACCGTCCTACGAATACTAATCTTTTTTCTTTGGGAAGAGTGCTGAGAAATTCGTTGATGTATTCTGCTATTTCATCACTTCTGTCGTCGGATATACTGCTTCTATCGGGGATACACTCGTTCATTTCAGATGTTAGTTCCACAAGCTGAACAGACCGCTTCTGCGCAGTGTTTTTCTTGATCACATCCAGTGCCGAATTCCGGCAGAGCGCAGCAAGATACGCAAACAGATTCTCGGGACGCGTCGGGGGGATCGTGTTCCAGGCTCGCGCATATGCGTCATTTACACATTCCTCCGCATCTCTTCTGTCGGAAAGAAAGCGCGAGGCAAACCGGAGAAGCCGGCCATTGTAACACTCGATGGTGCTACTGATCGCCTCTTCATCTCTGTTAAAATACAGATCGATTATGGCTGAGTCGTTCATTTTTTTCATCACTTCCAGTACTCTCTTTCCCTGTAAGTAGAAATCCAAACCAAAAAGGTTACATTCATTTCTTAAATTTGCGAAAAATGTGACACTAAATCTGTCAGAGTACTCAAAGTGTAATGATCAGGTTGCTATTTAACTTCGCAAAAGAACCACTTCTTTTAATTTTTCAGATACTTCTCGATCGTGGTCTGTTCCACGATTTCTTTTCCGAGAAGTGTGATCGCCTGCTTCGGGCAGCGGTTGATGCATCGGTAGCACATTGTGCACTTGCCCTCCGGCACCGCCAGTTTTCCTTTTATATGAATATTCTCGAGCGGACAGAGTTTCTCACAGAGCCCGCATCCGATGCAGCGATCTGCATTGATTTTAAGCTTCGACGAGTATTTCTTCGTCATATGTCCGAAGTAAAGCCTCTGCCCGAAAAGGCCCGCCATCCGGTAAAAGAACCCTAAGCCCTCTTTGGTCGGTTTTCCTTCCCTGTATGCTTTTGCGGACCTGCGGATCTTCTCCTCGGACTCCCGGATGTTCGCCAGGTTCTTCTCAAACGGACGCTTCAGTGCTTTTTCATCGGCAATACTGTCCGGCATCTTCAGATGAAGTCCACCGGTAATGACTGCTCCGTATCTCTTAAGATATCTTCCGAGAATTCCGGACCCGTCACCGCTGAAAAGCCCCATCGTAGCAATCACAAAGACCTTCTTCCCGTTCCAGATCCCGCTGTTCTCATCGATAAAGTCACGGACAAACTTCGGAACGGTACTATACTGCACCGGATACGAAAAGACGATCTCATCCGCTTCACGGATCTTCTCGCCAACGCACTCATCCTCTATAGAAAAGACATTCCCTTCGCTTCCGCACTCCTTGCAGAAGAGCTCTGCCGCATACCGGGAATTACCTGTCCCGCTGAAATACACACCAATCATTGATTCTTCTTCCACCTGTATCTTAAAGCCTCCCGCAATCTCCACGGAAGTTATACTAAGTATCGATTATAGCATAGAAGATTGCTCCGGATCTCCGAGGCCCAGTAATCGTATCTCATTTAACTGTTCTGCATTAAGGACTCCCGCGCGGTATAAAAGCAGGTATTCGTTTTCGATCGAGCTGTCAAAGATCAGTAGATCGTCTGTGTTGATCGTCACCTTGACCCCGCTTTCGTAGAGCACCTTGATCGGATGGTCTTTGAAACTACGTGCATATCCCAGCATCACGTTACTGCTCGGGCACACATTCAGCTGAATCTTGTTCTCGGCTAGGAAGCGCATCACGTCTTTCGAATCGGCCGCGCGGATCCCGTGGTGGACCTCATCAAGGCCCAGGATATCCACTGCTTTTCGGACATCTTCCGCCGGCCCGCTTTCTCCGACATGCATCTTCTTAATAAGATGAAACTGCTCCGCTTTCCGATAGAGCGGCAGGAAATCTTCGATGGGCCGCAGATTTTCACCTCCACAGACATCGATGGACCGGAAGTATCCGTCTGAAACGAACTGATCCATCCTTTCGGTCTCTTCTTCCACATTACATAGCGAGATATAGGTGATCTCCGGCTCGAATACCGTATCCGGGCAATGCTTCTGATGGAATCCGTCGATCATTTTCCGAAACGGCTCCATTCCGCCGACCAGATCGATCTCCGTCACGCCGAAGTTCATCGCAAGCCGTACGATGTGGTTTCTTTTTGCCTCGGCAAAAGCACCTTCCCACCGGAGTATGATTCCTTCTTTGCCGGTGCAATATGGTTTGATCTCTTTCGTGAACCATTCCTGCATACCGGAAAGGCCATCAAACTTTTCAGGAGGCTCCGGCAGCACCATATTTAATTGTTCCGCCAGCCAGCTTCGACTGCATCCCTTCGTGGAGTGATTATGAATATCACTCATCGGGACCTTCAGAAGCAACTCTGTGTTATTCTCCGCTAATCCTGAAAAGAAATCCGACTTCGTCATAATCTTCATTTCCTATATGTGTCTTGTGTTCTCCGATGATCTTCCCGCCCATTTTCTCATAAAACGCTCTTCCAGTGTAGTTCTCTTTCAGACACCAGATCACCATCTTCTCTCTGTTTTGCTTCGTAAGATCCTCCACCGCATAGGAAAACATCTTTCTTCCCACGCCTTTCCGAGCCATCCCGGGAAGCACATAAATAGCAACGATCTCACAATCGATATCGGAGAGTTCTTTTGAAAAGGAATTATCATTCACATACCAGCAATACCCGACGACACGGCCATTTACCTCCGCCACGATGTAATCTTTGTATTGCCTTCTTCTTCGTCCGATCAGCATCTCCCGGTCCTGATGATCCAGGACATCATCACTGACGATGCCTCTATATGCGGTCTTCCAGGTATCGATCAGCACATCGGTAACCACCTCTGCATCATCCGGCGTCATTCTTCTTATCACTGTGTTTTCCATATCTTTATATGGCATACGTTCTCTCCAATACTAGTCATCGCAAAGCAATGTTCACACTATAACCCGAAAACCTCGTCCAGAAGTTCTGCAGTCTGCTCGATCGTTCTGTTCTCATCTCGGTGAATAACAGCAAATCCGGAGTGAAGAAGAGTATCATAGGCTTCCTGCGAACAGATCAGTTCCAAGCCTTTT
>ONFC01000052.1 GCA_900317035.1 uncultured Eubacteriales bacterium | reverse complement strand
GCGGCATAAAAAGGAACTACAAAAGAAATCATATTCGATTCTTCAAAAGTGGCACGATTTCAACGAACCGTGTCACTTTTGTCAGTATTTGTCGAAAAAAGAACAAGTCATGCTGATGCCCTCCTCTATATAATTGGGATTACCCCAAAAAGGAGGTAGCAAAATGATTTCTGCCCAATTCTATAAACTTGCTCTTCAATTCCGAAGCAGGCATCTGAAATTCCTTCACGAAAGGATAGGCTCTCTCCCAACTATTTATATAGGGAAACGCAAGATGAATGGAAAAGAAGTGGAAGTGATCCGCGTCTATCAGAATGTAAACGGAACGAGCAAACGGTTACAGTTTAATGCTGCTTCTCCGAAGTCCTCCAAATGGAAGTTATTGATGACAGAAAAAGCTGCCCTTCTTTCCAGAGAAAACAATCTCGAGTTTAAGTCATATCTGAACAACCCGCTTGACAAGTTAACTGTCAACGAACACATATCGGATCAGAGCCTGCACCAGGATCAATTCAGCAAACCAGTTTTTGACAGTCTCGAGGAACTGAATGATAAGAATATCCAAGGAGGCTATGAATATGACGGTCATCTGTTCCGCTCAAAATCCGAGCTCATGATGGCTCAGCTGTTCAACGAATTGGGTATGGAATACAAATATGAGATTCTTTTTGTCTCTGGACAATCCCGCTACTACATCTATTTTGCAGTCTACTGTCCGGAAACCGGGCGCTTCTTTTTTGTCGAGCATTTTGGCCGGATGTCGGACGAGAATTATCGCATCAGGACGTTTCAGAAAATAACATGTTACATCCAAAACAGGTTCATAGAAGGGTTAGATATTCTCTATACATACGAACTGTCAGAAGGCGGATTCTTCATCGATGTCTTAAAAAGCAAGGTTCTCTCAATCGTTGCTGCTCAGCTAATGATAAACCATTGAAATGTTGCTACATACGTCGCTGTGAGACATGTAAAAAGCGACGCGATCAGCGACTTTCTTCATTTGTCGCTACATACGTCGCTCTAACGCACGTAAAAAGTAACGTGAACAGCGACTTTCTTCATTTGTCGCTGATCACGTTACTTTATGTGCTCTATTCGTCGACGAAATCAGCGACTACTCCTCCGTTACCTCGCACTTCCTGACTTTCCGCCAGTTTAGGAGGATGATTGTCACTATGACCAGCACCTCTGTGATCAATGTCCCATAAACCGCAGACTTTGTCACACGGTAGAAGTGATAGCCGCTGGACCACATGCACTGATTCAGCACGAGGATCAGCCCCGTGTTCACAAGCATACCGAAGATGAAAGCTCCTAAGTTCAGGATCAAGACCTCGGAGGCCACTTTCCGGAAGATCTGCCCGTTGGTGAATCCCAGCGCCTTATAGATCGCAAACTCATGTTTTCTCTTGTCATACGCCGCAGTGAATACCGCGTTGATCGTCACGAGAAGAACGATGGCTACAAGTATGACAACAACAGCAAAGATGTAGTACATAAAGCCCATCTGGCCTTCTACTTCCGCAACATAAGTGCTGGCTGTCTCGAACTTCACATGCGGGTACTTCCTTGAAAGTTCCGCCGCGCAGCGGCGCAGATCATCATGGAGTTTCTGATCACAGACACCGTCATTACTTACAACAAGCATATCGTTTGTAGCGCCGACATTTGCCACGCCATATGCACGCATTCCCTCTCCCTTGAAAGTCTTCGCGACTTTAAGTTTTTTAGCTTTGCCGATCGGATCGCCGATCTCAAGATCTTCACTTTCCGCCAGCTGCTCGCTCATGACCACCTCAAAGTCATTGAGAACGACATCCTCCGGCACGAGATGTGTTCTTTGTTTGAAGATCTCGAAGTCCTCAGGGCCCTGAAAAATAAATCCGTCGATCTGACAATCAAAGAGCATGATGGTCTCAAAACTGAAATATCTTGAGTTGATATATAGGATCTCTCTTGCTTCTTCCGGAAGCTGTTCCTTAAGTTCCGTCTGCATCTTTCGGTATTCATCTATCGCATCATTACTGGTTCCATTTACAGAGATATGCAAATATCTGTCGGACTCAGACTTTGATACCCGGAAGGTCTCAAGCGGATTATCACAATACATACCACCGATGAAGCAGATCGTGATAAATGACATCATCAGAAGAAGCACCAGGGATCTGCTTTTGTTATTCCGGATATATGTAAAGGCAGAAAAAGGTCTGATACTCATGTCCTTCATGCTCCCTTCACTGAAACTTCCGAGATGCTTCCATCCCAGATCTTCACGATCATGTCTGCATCGGAGATGATGCTTGTGTCATGCGTAATCACCAAGACTAATCTGTCTTTTGCATATTCCTTCAACCGTTCCATGACAAGGAAAGCATTCTCGTGGTCAAGAGATGCCGTCGGCTCATCCGCGAAAAGCACTTTCGGGTCATTCATCATCGCTCTTGCGATGGCGACTCTCTGGCGCTGTCCGCCGGAGAGCTTGGTCGGACGGTGATTCAGTTCACTCTTCTTCAGCCCGATCTCCAGAAGAAGTTTCTCCGCTTTCTTCTTCGCTTCACTTACAGGGATCGTCGATGCGATCGTCGCATTATCCAGCGCAGTCATATAGTTGATGAGATAGTGTCTCTGGAATACAAAACCAAACTCATATCTTCTTAAGTGCTGCTTATCTCCCGCAGTGACGTTCGACAGTGATTTTCCGTTATAGATCACATCACCGGACGTCAGCTTCTTTAGAGTGGACATGGTATACATCAGCGTGGATTTACCGGAACCGGAAGGTCCGATAATGCCTACCAGTCCTTTATCCGGGAAGGTGACGTTCATGCTCTTCATGGCATAGACCTTCTCTTCTTTGTCCATATCGTAGATCATGGTGGCATCTTTTAATTCAAACATCTTATTTCTCCTTTTCTGCTTGTCAATTATCATCAGGACTCGATCGCATCGATCGTCTGTATCTTTCTCATTCCGCTAAAGATCGGTATCTGCGCGACCCCGATCAGGACAAGGAATACCGCCAGGATCCTCGGTATCGCATCCCCTCTCCACAGCTTGATCGCAACGCCGATCGGTTCATACAGACATGTGTGAAGTCCGAACACGGCGATAAATGAGAGGATCGATCCCGCCACTAGAGAAATAGCGACACAGATCAGTATTTCTTTTAATGCCATAACATAGATCTCTCCCGTGGAGAACCCGATCGAATGCAGGAGGCACCATTCGTTATGTCTATCCATAATGTGGAGCGATAAAACAACAGAAACACAGATCAGAAGCAGTGCACCCGATACCACAGTCAGAAGAGTCTGTACGGTATCCATCGCTCCGATGCTCTCTTCGTGATTTCTCAGCGAGCTCGTCTTATTCTGGACCCACGATGCTTCATAGCCTGACTTTTTAAAGGCTTCCCATGCATCCACGTTTTTCCCGTCTTCGATCAGCAGAAGCTCGTTAATATCATTCTCACCCGGCTGGGCAATACCAAACGCCAGATAGTAATCTGACTTCACCGTGCCGACGACTTCATAACTGGTTCCCATATACTTCATGAGATCATTGTCGTTTTTATGATTATTGATCAGTCTTTTCTCCAGGACGATCTCGCCCGCTTTTTCCGGCATTCTTCCGGAAACAAGTTTCGCATCCATGTGAGAAAGATAATCTTCACAGTCCTTCGCTTCTTCAAACAGATAACAATTGACAGAGGTCGATCCAATCACTGAATTCATAGGCACATCCTGCCACGCGAAAGCTTTTGCATCGACGACCCCATCCTGCCTGGGAATACTCGCACAGGCACTTCTCGCCCGCTTCCATGCCTCCATCAGATATTCTTCATCTGTCGCGTAATCAGATCTGACCATACCGAGGTCCGAGGAGATGATCTGCTGCCGGTCAAACGGCGCTACATCACTCTGATAGAACGGCTCACCGATTCCGCCGATCACATAATTCACCGTATAGATCATCAGCATGAAGACCGATAAACTGATAATAAGTACGGTCGTTCTCACCCGGTTATTGCGGATGTACGGCCATGGCGAAAGTTTTGATCTTTCCTTATTCATCTTTCTTTTTCATTTCTCCTTCTATTTCATTCGCCAGGCGCATTTGCAACTACACTCACTTTACTAAACCTTCCCCGGGCAAAAAAGTGACCGCGGTCATATCTTTCAACATGACCACGGTCATATATAGTTATAAAATTATCCTAATCAGAGAGCACCGGTTCTTTTCCAGTCGACAAGCACTAGGGCACTCCGTCCGAAAAGCACTTGCCCGATCCCGATGGAGATGCACCGGGCCGTATGTATCTGATCAGACAGCCACGAAGAACTTCAGGATGAAGATCACGGACAGTACGTAGGTCAGCCAGGATACGTCTCTCGCCCTTCCCTGCGTAAGCTTGATTACGGTATAAGTGATCAGGGCCAGACCGATACCATGTCCGATCGAACCGGAGATCGGCATCGCCAGGAGCATGACTGCGACAGGAGCCAGCTGGGAAATATCATCAAACTTAATTTCCTTGAGGTTGCCGAGCATCAGGATACCTACATAGATCAAGGCCGAAGAAGTAGCGGCGGTAGGAATGATCGCGGCAAGAGGTGCGATAAACATGCAGCACAGGAACATCACAGCGGCTACCAGCGCGGAAAGACCTGTACGTCCGCCCGCCTCTACACCGGAGGCAGACTCAACAAAAGTCGTGACTGTGGAAGTACCTGTAACGGATCCGGCAACAGTACCGATCGCGTCGGAAAGGAGTGCTTCCTTCATCTTCGGCATGTTACCTTTCTCATCGAGCATCTTCGCACGGGACGCTGTACCTACGAGGGTACCGATAGTATCAAACATATCGATCAGGCAGAAAGTGATGATCAGGGTGATGATCGTAAACCATCCGATCTCCATAAATCCCTTGAAGTCAAGGCGGAAGAGTGTCGTATCTGCCATATCCTTAAACGGAGGAACGAACGATGCAGTTTTTAATGACTCGAAAGGATTGGTGTCAAAGAAGATCGCTTCGCCTGCCCAGTAGATCGCGGAGGCGATCATCATGCCGTAAAGAACGGCACCTTTTACTTTCTTATGATTCAGTGCAATAATCGCGATAAGACCGATAAACATCGTCACGATCGTAAGGATCATCATGTTATAGCCGGTACCCAGCTTATCTTTTGCAGCAGAAGCGGTAAGGGAACCAAAGAAGTCTCTCATAGCAAAGAACATGGAACCGTTACCATCAGCATCTGCACCGAAGACCTGCGCATTGGAACCAAAACCGATATTCATGAGCATGAGACCGATCGCCGGACCGATACCGAGACGAACTCCCAGAGGGATCGCCTGAACGATCTTCTCACGGATATTCAGAATAGAAAGAACGATAAAGATAATTCCTTCGATAAATATGATGACCAGCGCGCTCTGGAAAGACTGAGTGAAAGTCATTCCGGTGATCGCCACGATATTCAGAACAACAGTATTAAAAAATGTGTTCAGACCCATACCCGGCGCCATGACGAACGGTTTGTTCGCAAGGAAAGCCATGCAGATCGTACCGATCGCAGAAGCGATACAGGTCGCTAGAAAAACACCATTCCAAAGCGGTGTCCCCTGTGAGTCAAATCCGACGAGAATATTCGGATTCAGTGCGATGATGTACGCCATCGTCATAAAAGTAGTCAAACCTGCGACAACTTCCGTGCGGACGGTCGTACCATTTTTCTTAAGCTGGAACAACTTATCCATTCTTCTACCTCCCGAATTTAGAATGAATTCTACATAAAAATTTTACGTCAACGAGGCAAAAGTATCAACTCGATTTGTTATTAATCAGTAATGAAATTCTTTCTTAACTTCCGTTCCGTCATCATTCAATACACTGTATCGGATCAGGTCATGATCATAATCCACTTCGAAAGATAAAGCATCCCACAGTTCACTGTATTTTCTGCTCGTGATCTGCAAATTGTTCTCATCATATACCGGCGCGTCAGTGTAATCGATACCTTCACTGAATTCGGTACCGTTTTGCGTTCTCTGATCTGTATCCATCAGGAAATAGCGGAGGCTCTTGTCGCTAAGTGCCCAGGTCGTATCCACGAAGTAGTATTCCCCGTCCAGCCGTACGATATTCCACCGGTGCCCGATGCTCCCTTCGTTTATATTACCGTTGGCAAAGTCCACTTCCACGCCGACCTGATGAAGCAGGAATGCATAGGCGCCGGAAAACTCATTACAGACGCCGGTCTTCTTCATCAGCGGAAGATAGACCTCTCTGTACCCGTCGATCACATGATTCATATCATAGTCATAGACATAGTTGTTCGCGAAATACTGATATAGCGCGATCATTTTTTCAAAATCACTATACTCTTCACGGAATACTTCAGAAACGATCTTCTCTGTGGCTTCTTTCAGCTCGTTATAGTGCTGCTGGCGCCATTCCTTCGTCTCCTCATATCGGATTTTAGCCATACCGTCTTTAAAATCACTCTCCTCCGGACAGCATACCGCATCATATCCATAGGGGAAAAAACTTCTGGAAAGCAAGTAGTAGGCATCTGAATATCCTTCAAAGCTATGGCACGGGAAAGAGTCTTTTTCCGCGAGAACTGCTTCACAGAAATTATAGTAATCCTGGACAATCTCTTCGCCCAGATAGTCCTTCATCACATCCGAGATCACATATGGCTGGAACTCTCCGAAGTAGGAAGCAGCTCTCGGCGTGACCGAAGGGATCGGTGTTGCGGACGGAAGCGGCGTTGCTGTCGGAGCAGCAGTACTCTCCGACGTAGAATCCGAGGGTGCTTTTGCCGAGGTATCGGACGGATCTTTCTGATCCGAAGATTCCTCCGATACGGTGGTTTGTGTATTCTTACTGAGTTTTGCTTCTGAAACAGATTCTTTCTTCTTCGAACATCCGGCGAAAGACAGAACGATCTCCGCGCAGAGTAAAACAGCTATCAGACGTTTTCTTCTCATCCTCATTCATCCCCTTTGTTTGTAACGTCCTATACTTTACCACAAAGAGGTGAAAGGAAGAATGACAGATCTGTTATCAGGAATTCTCTTCTCCTGAGATCTCTTCCGCAGATTCTTCTGTCTTATCGGTCTCTGCTTCATTTTCCCCGTCTTCGGGATCTTTTACATACTCATACTTGGAGGAGCGGAAGCAGAATCCCATGGCAAGTCCCATCATAAACCCGACAAATATGCCGGCCGGGCTCTTGAGCGTTATCGTGAAAGTCGTACCATACAGAATTGCGAAAGTTATTGCCCAGTACCAGCTGTACGGTCCCTGTTTAGATGTGAGCTTCGGAACCTTTGTCCCTTGGAAAACGGCGCTTCCATCCTTATGGTAAGAAGCTCTCTGCGCCATCAGGAACACTACCTGCTGATTCATCAGATCCGTGACCGGCTCCCCTTCGATCTCCGAAGAGAAGTATACTTCATCACAGGAATAAAGATGACCATCCGCAGTAACCACATACAGTGCTTTTAGCGCACCCTTACGAGTATATCCATAGACCTTGCCGCTGTTTTCAAGAACTTTCAGAAGGTGCTCCGCATCCACGGTAAAATCCGCGGTAGCAAGAAGCTTTCCTTTCTTCACTTTTCCCTTACTGACCTCGATGATCGAGAATCCCTGCACATTCAGTCCTTCTGTTGAAAAAGGCGTATCAATAAAAAGATTTCTTACTTTCTGTTCCATTTTAATTCCCTCGTTTCCCGTAAAGCCGCTTACGCTTTATCTTATGGTCCCATTGTACGGCTCGAAAATAAAGACATCGTCAAAGATTTATAAAGATAATCTAAAGAATACATCACGCATGTATAAAGTCTGAAAACCCTGCTTTTACTTCACTGATGCCGTATGAGATGAGACTGTCCAGATCGTCGGTCTGAAGGAGGAATCGGACAAAGCGTGCACCCAGATAAATTGTATCACATGGAATTTGCTTTTCTTTGGGCATCTGTCAATTGACGAACGAACGATGGACTTATATAATTCTTGAAGATTGTTAGAAGATAGGTATTAGACTTTAGGTCTATGTGAGGATTTGTATGATATTTCTCTATATTCTCGTCCTGATCGTGGGATTCGTGGGGCTTGTAAAAGGTGCGGACCTGTTCGTGGACGGAAGTGCGAAAATTGCCGGAAATCTCGGTGTGTCGGGACTGATCATCGGACTTACGATCGTGGCACTGGGAACAAGTGCACCGGAACTTGCCGTTAGTACGACGGCAGCGATCCAGGGATCCAATGAGATCGCGCTCAGCAATGTCGTCGGCTCGAACATCTTTAATCTTCTGGGAGTTCTGGGATTCTGCGCGATCCTCTCTCCTCTGCCTGTTGATAAGAGCGCACTGAAGAGAGACTTCCCTATCTCTATTGCAAATACAGTCCTCCTTCTGCTTCTCACCTGTAGCGGTGTACTCTTTAGTGGAGAGTTCACTTCGCACGCCATGGCAGACAATGTCGGCGACGTCAACCGGCTCACCAGCGGCATCCTGCTAGTGCTTTTCCTGTGTTATATCCTGTATCTGATCCATACCGCGAGGAAGAACCCGGACGAAGATCCGGACCGTAAAAAGGAACCGATGAAAAAATGCCTGCTCCTTCTTCTGATCGGTGTGGTACTTATCATCGGCGGCGGTCAGGCAGTCGTATATAGCGCAAAGAAGATCGCCCGTTTCTTCGGCATGACCGAGACCCTGATCGGACTTACGGTCGTCGCGCTCGGAACATCGCTTCCGGAGCTTGTGACTTCCCTTGTCGCCGCGAAGAAGGGCGAGACCGACCTTGCGATCGGAAACGCAATCGGATCGAACATCTTTAACCTGATGTTTATCTTAGGAATCTCTTCCCTGATCCATCCGATCGGCGTCAATATGGCTTCTCTTTGCGATATGTTCGTACTCATCGGGATCAGCGTCATGACCCTGATCTTCGCTTCAACATCTAAAAAGATCGGCCGGCTCGAGGGCGCAGTCATGGTCCTTGTCTATGCGGCTGACGTCGTATTTGCGATCATGCGCTGATATTATTTTCTTTTTCGGAAGCGTCTTTCTCCGGATCGCGATCCTCTTTTGAAAAGATAAACTCCGACATAAAGTCGTTGTATTTACTCCACTCGAAATACACGATCTCGGTCTTATGACCGTTCATTACACCGACCAGTTTCTTCCCGTCAGATTCTGATGCGAAAACACATGCCGTCATATGGCCGACCTTAGGGCCCGCGCCCTCCGATCCCGCGGCAAAGCCTAAAAGGCAGGGATTCTTTGCGGCCGCCTTCTTCACATCAGTAAACTTCGGATACCATTTATTCTTCACTTCCACCTGATAGGAAGTATAGGTACGGACATATTCTTCGACTGTTTCCGGGACATTATTATTCGCATATCCGCCCTTGCTGTTAATGATCGTATCGATCCTGCCTTCCAACTCGACAAAACCGATACCGTCGATCAGTTCCGGGAAGCCGTTCTTTCCGTGATACCAAAGGATATTACATGTCGCAGCGACGATGCAGTTGCCGCTCTGAAGATGCGGTTCATAATTCTTATCGAGTTTTCCGCCTGCCATAGTCTTCAGCGCTGCCTTTTTGGTCGTGCGGCTTCTTCTGTCATCCATAACTTTTCTGACCACGAGAAAAGAAACCGCAGACAGTGCTGTTACCAATTCGAGGACATAATAGACGTTACCGCTCCCTGATTTCATACATTTCTCCAATTAATAGAGGCATCACAAATCATACTGTTATTACGTCCATTATATCAGACCAATAGACGGATCCACTCCGAAACAGCGAGCAGATCCGGTGAAACAAAATCAAGTATAAGAAACGGAGATGTCTTCCATCTAGAAGACATCTCCGCTCGGGTTAAAGAGGTTGTGTGATTATCAGGAGTCTTTTTTCTTATTCCGCTTCGTGCTTTTTCTTCTTCTCCTGTACCAGGAATGCAGCTCCTGCTACACCGGAGAGGATCAGGAACACCTTCGCGAGAGATTGCTCCTTTCCTGCGACATCTCCGGTTTTCGGCCGGGCAGTCAGTGCCTTATTCGTGCCTGCATTTCCGTTGGCAGGAGTACCGGCACCATCTTCTGTCTTTGGATCCACGTTTAACGTCATCTCTATCTTTCCATCATCGAAGGTGATCGTGACAGTATGCGAACCCTTGGTGATACGTTTCATCGTCACTTCCGGGATCGTGATGACCGTACTTCCGGCAACCGCCGAATACTCTTTGTCTCTCTTCAGCGGATAACCGTCAACAGCAACTCCGCGGAAATGAGAGAAGCAGGTACTATCGTCAACATTTCTCTTAACAGTAATGACCAGATCGCCGGATGTCCAGCTGTCGCTATTGCTCACGATTCTATAGATCATACCATCGTTTTTCGCCGGATCCACATAACTTAAAGTGCGGGTCTCCTTTTCACCACAGGTGCTGCATGTACGTGTTTCCTCACCGGGCTCTTCCGGGGTCGCTTCTTTCGTTACGACCCAGTCTCCCCAGGAATGTTTCTCCATCGGAAGAAGGAGCGTATCGATATTCTCGATGAGGATCTTACCTTCCGCATCCTCGTAGATCTTACCGCTATCCGGATCGACGTAATGTGCTTTTACACCGGAAAGCTGACATGTCGCCGCGGTTTCTTCCACTTTTTCAAGCGTGAGTTTATCGAGTTTATCGGTATAGGAGGCGCCACAATCCTTACATGTGTATGTGATCTGACCTTCCGCCGTGGTTGTCGGCGCAACAGTCACTACGCCTTCATCCCAGACATGTGGCTGCACTTTCTCATCGCCACAGGAGCAGACATGCTTATGTGTAGCACCGTCGCCGGTATCGGCCCATGCGCCATACTCATGCTGATGGATGATCTCAGCCTTTTTAGTCGGAAGGATCATCTTCTCCATTTCCTTCAGCACATAGAACGTGACCGGTGTGCGGCTGCAATTCTCGGAATCATCGACATAGCAATCCACATACACAGTAAATCCACTGATGGACGGTTCTTGTGTAACGGTTCCGCTGATGACGCCCGTCTCTGTATCCAAGGTCAAACCTTCCGGAAGCGGGAATGTTTCCGGCGCATATAGAGCGTATCTTACCACGCTTGTATGATTCAGTCCGGCCTCTTGATGTCTCTTGTGGCATACCACAGTCGGATCAAGTTCGATGGATACGGTATCGCCCTGATGCAGGTCAAACGATGCATTCTCAAAGAAGACCTCATCTACGACGTCATCTGTCGGCCAGTATCCTTCTACCTCGACACCGTGTGCAGTAGTATCTACCGTACCATAAACCGGGTACTCACGGCCATCGATCGTGACCATAAAGATTCCGTTTCCTTCCCCGTTATCTACGAAACCGATCTTATATGGCGGATTAGTGATCGTCATCTTGAACCTTGTATAGGAACATTTGAAATTTCCGGCAGAATCCAGATCGCTCTCGTTCCATTCGAATTTCGTGATGGTCATACGCTCATCATCTGTTTTCAGAAGCGCCGTCAGAGTGTCACTGCTTGGTGCCTGATCTCCGCAATATAACTCGGGCATACCGGCGATATTCAGAGACGTAACCGTATCGCTGGTAAAAGCATCCACTACCGTTACATGGTATGCACCGGTACGAACAGTCACCACACTTCCGTCAGCAAGGCGGTAATCGCCTTCCAGTCTGTAGTAGCCGTTATCCTCGTCTTCATTCGGATTGACTACAGCAAGCGTGTTTCTCATATAGAGTGAACGTTTCCCCTCGACCGGCTGCAGCTGTGTCCATTCATCCTCAAGATTCTGTTTATAGTACCAGCGCTGAGCAATGCAGTCGCCACTTGCGGCAAGGCTGGCGGTGAAATAGCAGGGAGAGATTAGAGCGGACCATTCCACTTCACGGATCTCATCCTCAGCAAGCACCGGGGTTGCTACAATGGAAAGCCCTGCCATATTAGTAGATACCTCGTTTATTTCTCCAACAAAATGGCAGACATAGCCCGCATTTTCTTTTACCTCGACCGGGAGCTTCGCAACGCCTGTCGAAGGATCAAAAGTACCACCATCTACTACCTGCTGTCCATATGCATTCGTCTTCGTCCAGTAGGCACCCTTGGCATTCTCGGCCTTAGCTGTCAAAGTAACGTTCGTTCCTTTTTCTGTCACCGTCTCACTCTGAGGATGCTGAAGTATATTCACAGCTTCATGGATCTCGACGACGAAAGATGTGCTATTGGTCTGGGAAAGACTCGGATTCTTCGTCGCGTCATAGAGGTTATCGGACCAGATGACAGTAATCATGAAAGAGTCACCTGCAGCCAGACCGTCCGGCTTCAGATACTTGATATTAAACGACAGTTTCTGCGTGTCTGTATCCAGGATATCGTTGGTCAAAAGATACTTCTCGATACCGACCGATTCTCCACCGGAAGAGACCGTCATACCGCCGATGCTGATGCCGGCCGTTACGCCTACACTCTTGCTGCTCTGTGCACGTGCACTCATGAAGCGAACAAGTCTTCCGTCTTCCTTATTGAACGGAATCTCCGAAGTCGGCCAGTAGGCCGGTGCATCCGCCGTTACAAAAAGATCCGATGTGCCATCCCAGGCGATCGTCTTATTGACCGGTTCACCGTAGGTATAGTTATACAGCTCGATGTCCTTATCATCGCGAGGAGAGATTTCGATCTTCTTCGCAAAATAAGGATCTATTTCTTCGGGTTTGTCGAGTTTAACACCATCCTGAATGACATTCACCTCAGGAAAGTCAATATAACTCTTACTAACTCCCAAACGCCCACCGCTAACTTCACACGAGACCAAAGAAAGAAAAACAGGCTCAATCAGCGGATACTTAATATACTGGAAATCATCTTCATTTGTAAAAAACGGTCCCGGAATGATTATATTATCAAGCTCGTATACTTCAAATGTTCCTCCACGAATCACCGCCGTTGCCTCCTTATAGTTTATATCAACGGCATTTGCGTTTCCTCTTCCGACGATTCTTCCGTTATTGATAGTAAGTACTC
>ONFC01000073.1 GCA_900317035.1 uncultured Eubacteriales bacterium | reverse complement strand
CGTAGACAGAACAAGGGTCTACGAAATTGAACAATCGGAAGGATGTGATTATATGAAGATCACGACACAGGGAAACGGAATCAAGATCGGCACACGTCTGGAGGAGAAAATCGCCGGCAAACTCGCTAAATTCGACAAGTACTTCGGTGAGGAGGGATCTTTCAACATTAAGATCCATCCCGAAAGAGAGCTGAAGAAAGTGGAGATCACACTGAAACTTCAGAATCATATTTTCAGAGCGGAGGCAAAAGACGAAGACATCCTGAATGCGGTGGACCGTACGGTCGATAAGCTGGAGTCGCAGATCAGGAAACAGAAGACAAGGATCCAGCGTCAGAAGAAGGACTATCCGATCCTCAACGACTATCTCAATGACATCGTTGAGGAGGATTACGAAGAAGAGGACAACGAACCCAAGATCATTAAGCGTAAATCATTTGAGCTGGTACCGATGGATTCGGACGAAGCAATTCTGCAGATGGAAATGCTCGGACACAGTTTCCTGGTTTATCTGGATGCGCAGACCGGGAATGTGTGTGTAGTATATAAGCGCAAAGACGGTCAGTATGGTCTAATCGAGCCTACCTATTAATTCCTTCCATCAAAGTATTAATTTCCTTGTTCAATAGCCGTACTTGCGCTTGAACACCGGGGAGGGGATCCTAACAAGATCCCCTCCTTTTTTGCTTTTTGAAAATTAGACTGGCGGTAACTGTTAGTGCGTATTCCCGTATGTTAGAATTTTGATTGTGAAGGGAAATCACACAAGGAAACATAGAGGAAACACAAAATGGCAAAGGAAGCAAAGGGGAAAAAACAGGCTCCTGAAAATGGGAAAAAGAACAGCCCTGATCAGGGGAAGAATAAAAGCCCGGATAAAGGGAAAAAGAAGTCCTCGGATAAGCTGTCGTTCAGACAGACGGTGAGCAACAATGTGTTCGCCATGAAGCTGGCGGGAAAGTACACCAGGCTGATGGTGGTCGCTGCATTTCTGACCACCCTGTTCGGATACTTCGAATGGGTGTTTTTCGATGGAATCTTTATCCGGAAGATCGTGCAGGCGCTGGACAGTAATGCATCGTTCCGCTCGGTGATGGTCTTCATTGGGATCACGACGGCGGTGTTCTTCGTGATAGAGCTTTTCCATAAGTATTCGGATAACGTGATCTTTCCGCTGGAGACGATCAAGCTCTACGGCGGCATCTATAAGCGGCTCTTCGCGAAGGCGAAGAACGTCGAGCTAAGGTGCTATGAGGATCCGGATTTCTACGACAAATACACTATGGCGATCGACGGCGCGGAGGAGAAGATCTGCGCGATCGTGAAGCACTTCTGGGGATTACTCATATCGATCCCGGCGGTGGGCGCGGTCTTCTATCTCATGTACGACATCGACCACTACGCGGTGCTCTTTATCATCTCGCCCCTGATCGGTAACTTCATCTTCGGCAACTATAAGCGGAAGTACGAGTACAAGCGCTATCAGGCGCAGGTGCCCGGGAACAAGGTGCATAACTACGTCAGCCGTATGATGTATCTTCCCGACGGTGCAAAAGAACTCCGCCTGTCGAATGTTTTCTCTCTTCTTAGGAAGCAGTATAAAGAGGCGACGGAGAAGAATGTGCGCGCGGCGGTGAAATATGCGTTTGCGAACTGCTCGCTCTCGTTCTGGAGGATCACATTCACATTCACGATCATCTTCGAGGGAGTGCTTTTCTATGCGAGTTATAGAAACCTCGTCAGTAAGACGATCACGCTGGCGCAGCTGACGATCATGACGAGCCTGATGGTCGCTATGACGTGGATCCTGATCACGGCGTTCGAGGACATCATGGAGCTCATGAAAAACGGTGTCTTCATCAATAACCTTAGGACCTTCCTCGAGTATGAGGAGCAGATCCCGCAGGATCAGGGCGGCGTGATGCCGGAGGGCTTTGAGAGCCTGGAGTTCAGAAATGTGTGCTTCTCGTATAAGGATGAGGAGACGATCCGGGATCTTTCCTTCAAGATCGATAACGGTGATATCGTCGCGCTCGTCGGCCATAACGGCGCCGGCAAGACAACGATCATCAAGCTGCTGCTTCGGTTCTACGATCCGACATCGGGCGAGATCCTCTTAAACGGGCGCAACATCAAGGAGTACGACCTGCGTGCGTACCGGCGCCTCTTCGCGACGACGTTCCAGGATTTTGCGATCTTCGCGATGAGCGTGAAGGAGAATGTCCTGATGGGCCGCCACTACGAAAACGAAGATGAGATCGTGCACCGGGCGCTGCGCCGTGCCGGCATCCTCGAGAAAGTCGAGTCGCTGCCGAATGGTGTGGATACGGTCATGACGAAGGAGTTTGACAAGGACGGCGCAGTCTTCAGTGGCGGCCAGCATCAGAAACTCGCGGTGGCCAGAACTTTTGCGAAGGAATCGCCGGTCAAGATCTTCGACGAGCCTTCTTCCGCGCTCGACCCGATTGCGGAATACGACCTGTTTAAGAACATCATGAAGGAAGGCCGCACCCACACGATGGTATTCATCTCGCACCGTCTGTCGTCGGTCAAAAACTGTGACAAAGTTTTTATGCTCGAAAAGGGCACGATCGTCGAGCGCGGTTCGCACCGTGAACTGATCGACGCGCATGGAAAATACGCGAAAATGTATATCCGCCAGGCCATGAACTATCTGGCCGTAGAAAAGGAAGAGGAGGTGATCCTGTGAGTAAGAAAAAGACTGAGCGCGCGGCGGGTGGCGCCGAAGCGAAGAATCGCGTAGAGAAGCAAAATAATGCGGCGGGCGCGAAGGCGAAGACGCGCGCGGAAGCGAAGCGCGAAAAGAAGAATGCAAGTGCTTTTGCCGAAGAAAAAGATAAGAAGATCAAGCAGCCGGCCTCACAGGTCTTCAAAAACAACATTTTCTTCATGAAGATGATGTTCAAAGCCTCCCCGAAGTTTGTGCTTTTCCCGGCGCTGGATGCGATCCGCGGACAGGTGTCGATCTTCTTCGAGCACATGATCCTCATCGGATTCGTCCTCGAGGCGGCGGAATTCGGCTACTCGTTCCGGAGGGTCGGGATCACGATCCTGATCTTCGCGGCGGCGATCACGCTGGGCATGGTCTTCACGGTCATCGCCGGCGACCTGATGCAGGAAAAAGAACGGCCGAAAGTCCGAGAAAAGATCAAGCTGATGCTCTACGAAAAGGCGCGCTCCGTGGACCTGTCGTGCTACGACGATCCGGAGTTCTACAACAGCCAGGTCATGGCGATCTCCGAGGTCGATAAGCAGATCGATCAGACGATGGAATTCATCAAGAACGTGCTGTCTTCTCTGACGGTGTTCTTCCTGACCGGCGGGTACTTCCTCGTGAAGGACAAGCTCTCGATCGTGTTCGTACTGATCTCGTTCGTGCTGAGTTTCTTCCTCAACAAGTTCTATAATAAGCTGGCCTTCAAGATCCGCATGCGCCGCTATCCGCCGGAGAGAAAGCGCGAGTACGTCAAGCGCGTCTTCTACCTGAAGGACTACGCGAAGGAGATCCGCCTCGATCCGGAGGTGACGGATGCGCTGGAGGAGCGCTTCATCGAGGCGAATCAGGAAGTCTATGAGGCGGAAAAATCACTTGCCAGGAAGAAGTTCGGTGTGGCTTTCCTGAAGGATCACATCTGCCACCGGCTGTTTACGGATTCTTTCTATTCGTCGTATCTGGTGTACCGCTATACAGTCATGCACGCGATCTCACTGTCGTCGCTGGTCATGCTCTTTAACTGGTTTTCAGATCTTAAGAGAAGCATGCGTGTCTTTACAGAGTCGTATCCGAAGGCCTGCGAGACGAGCCTGTATATCCAGAAGATCCGTGACTTCCTGGCTTATGAGCCGAAGGTTGTTTCGGAGGGGGATGCGATCCCGTCTTCTTCTGCAAAAGCACTTTCCCTCGAGGGTGTGGGCTTCTCCTATAAGGAGGGTCTCCCGCGGGTGCTGTCTGATATTACCATGAAGGTGCACCCGGGTGAGAAGATCGCGCTCGTCGGCTATAACGGCGCGGGCAAGACCACGCTGGTCAAGCTGCTGATGCGTCTTTATGATACGAGTGAGGGTCGGATCCTCGCCGACGGTGTCGATGTACGGAAGTACGATGTCGAAGCATACCGCGACTCGATCGGCACGGTATTCCAGGACTTCGAGATTTTCGCCGGCACGGTGAAGGAAAATGTGGTGCTGGATGATGTGGATGGTGCCGGCGCGGGTGCTCTGGGTGGAGCGCGCGCTGATAAATCGAAGCGCGATTCGAAGTTAGCGGATAGTGGCGCTGTTACGGGCGCGCGCATCGATGAGGGCAAAGTACGGCAGGCGCTCTCTGACAGCGGCCTTATGAAGAAGGTCGATTCGCTGCCGATGAAGCTCGACACGCCGCTGACCCATGAGTTCTCGGAAAAAGGTGTCGAACTTTCCGGCGGCGAGCGCCAGAAACTCGCGATCTCGCGTGTGTTCTATCAGAACGCTTCGCTGATGATCCTTGACGAGCCGTCCTCGGCGCTCGACCCGATTGCGGAGTACCAGCTCAACCACGCGATGCTCGAGGCGACAAAAGATAAGACCGTCATCTTCATCTCGCACCGTCTCTCGACCACGCGTCTCGCGGACAGGATCTTCATGCTCGAAGAGGGCCACATCGTGGAAGAGGGTTCGCACGAATCGCTTCTCACGAAGGGCGGCAAGTACGCCGAGATGTGGCGGGCGCAGGCCGGCGCGTATATTGAGGTGTAAGTGCTTTTCGAGGAGAGGAGAATGAGGGGAAACGCTTCTCGGGACGAGAAAAGATGAGAAAGGGAAGTGCTTTTCGGGACGAGAAAAAATGAGAAAGGGAAGTGCTTTTCGGGTGGAATCGAAGGGGAAAAACTGACGGATAGGATCTTCTTGACGGATTTTCACGATTGATCCTATCGAAAAGCACTCGTGATAGGATCATTTGGCAAAAAATGGCGATACGATCCTATCAAATAACATCAGCAATAGGATCCAATTGTACAAATCCTGGAAATGATCCTATTCGGATGAAAAGAAGATAGGATCATTTGCCAGAAAGTGGGGGAAAGATCCTATGACACAGAAAATCAGATAGGATCATCTGCTGAAAAATAAAAAGAAGATCCTATGGAGCAGAAAAAAAGATAGGATCAAGATGCTTCTTAGAAGTGTTTTGATCCTATTTGTATCTGAAGAATAGGATTAAAATCCTTAAACTAAACTGAAAGATCCTAGCCGTGGAGCTGCTCGTCGGCGAGGATGACGGGGTGGCGCTTGTTGTAGCAGACGATCGTTGCGCGGGAGCCCTCGGTGAGGAGGCGGAGCGTGTGCGCAGAGAAAACGGGCATGGCTTCCATGGTCTCGCCGGATTCGGAGATGAAAGTGACCGCGTCGTAGTACATGCCGGTATCTTCGCTGGTGCTGACTTCGCGCTTGTTGGAGACGCGGCCGTGGCAGACCTTGCATTTCCAGGCAGGCATGTCGATGATGGCGGTGTAGATGAGGATCACAAGCGCGATGCCCATACCGATCGCGGAGATCCACTTGAGCCGGCCATTCGCGACGATGAAAAGGGCAGCGATGGCGACGATGGACAGAACCAGCCAGATCGTGCTGCGCAGGTTTAGGACGCGGAAGATTCTTTTCTTTTCTTCTTTGGATGCATCGCGGAAAGTCAGCGATGAAATATCGATATCCATACTACTTCTCCTTATTTTGCTGTAATAGTATCACATATAAGGGGCGCGGGCAAATCCCGGGGCGATTCTGCTGCGCCTGTGAGCGGCGCGCGGCCCGAGGTCGGGAGGGTGTGGGCAAATTTGCGAGGTTTCGTAACGAAATAGTGGTATAAATCCGGCGCGGGATTAGGTAAAATAAAAGCAGGGGAAAGTTCTTTTGCAAAAGCACTGTTACGGGATACGTCGGTGCGTGCTTGATCAGGTTGGAGGACTGGATTATGTTTACTAGAACAATGAATGGATTTGATAAACCTGTTTCGCTTCTGGGCTTCGGGTGCATGCGTTTCCCGACGACGGCGGACGGCAAGATCGATAAGGCCAGGGCGCGCGCGATGCTGCTCCATGCGCACAAGATGGGCGTGAACTACTATGACACCGCCTATCCGTATCACGGCGGTGAGTCGGAAAATGTAGTCGGCGAGGTCCTCACGGAGCTCCCGCGCGACTCGTATTTCCTGACGACGAAGCTCCCGGTATGGGAAGTGAAGTCGAGGGAAGATGCTGAGAAGCTCTTTGAGAAGCAGCTCGGGAAACTCAAGCAGGAGTATCTCGACCTGTATCTGCTGCATGCCATGAACGAGGACCGTTTCCAGGAGATGGAGGACCTCGGCGTGATCGACTTCATGTTCGAGCTGAAGAAGCAGGGGAAGATCAAGAACGTGGGATTCTCGTTCCACGATGATTACCCGGTATTTGAGAAGTGGATCAAGAAGTATCCGTGGGATGCCTGCCAGATCCAGTTCAACTTCATGGACATTGAGAACCAGGCAGGGACGAAGGGCCTGAAACTGGCGGAGTCGCTGGGCATCCCGGTGATCGTTATGGAGCCGATCCGCGGCGGTTCGCTCTGTATGTATCCGGACGACCTGCTGGGCGAGCTGAATGCTCTTCGCCCGGGAATGTCGAAAGCCTCGTGGGCGCTGCGGTTTGTCGCATCGTTCGAGGGCGTGAAGGTGATCCTGTCGGGCATGTCCGCCGAGGATCAGCTCGAGGACAACCTCGATACATTTAACCGCTACGTGCCGATGACGGAAGACGAGCTCGCTGCGATGGGCCGCCTGAAAGAGGCGCTCGACGCGAGAGTCTTTAACCCCTGCACCGGCTGCCGTTACTGCATGCCGTGTCCGGGCGGCCTCGATATCCCGAAGGTCTTCCGCATCTGGAACGAATACGGAAAGTACGGCAATGCCGGCCACGCGAAGTGGGAGTGGAGCATGCTGAAGGAAGACGAAAAGCCGGAGAACTGCATGTGGTGCGGTGCCTGCGAAGACCAGTGCCCGCAGAAGATCTCGATCCGCGAAGACCTCGTAAAGGCGGGCGAAGTGATCTCGAAACTGTAAACGGGGAGAGTGCTTTTCGAGCGGGAAAAGGCGGAAAAACGGCGGCGAAATGCGCAAATATGCAAATTTCGTTGACGAACGCCGAAATTTAGAGTAATATATGTCCTGTTTGAAACCGATAGATTTGGGTTTCCTAAGTTTAATGCACGGAAGGAGGGATAACAAGTGTCGGAAATCAGACTTAAAGAAAATGAGTCCCTTGACAGTGCTCTGCGTCGTTTCAAGCGTTCCTGCGCTCGTTCTGGTGTACTCGCTGAGGTACGTAAGAGAGAGCATTACGAGAAGCCTTCTGTACGCCGTAAGAAGAAGTCGGAGGCGGCTAGAAAGCGTAAGAGATAATTTCTCGTACTAACTAAGCTAAATCAAAGAACTGTCCCGAATCCGAGACAGTTCTTTTTTATCCCCTATTCTATGTGAAAAGCACCCGCCCTGCGGAACGCGGCCCTTATACAGAGCCGGTGGTGCTGTACTTGCCCACGATGTCGAGCGTCAGCGTGATGCACGCGGTGTGACAGTGGACGTTGACGACGGCGGTCTTGGCGCCGGACGGGAAGATGATCTCCTGGTTGATGTTGCCGTCAGCGGAGTAGGAGAATGGCGTCTGTGTGCCGTTCGCGTCCGCCGAATATCCGTCGATGTAGATCGTGCCGGGGTCTCCGGAGCAGAGCAGTGTCAACGGGACACCGACGAGGATCTCGCCCTTGAGCGTCATGTAGTATTTGTATGAGTCGGACTGCGCCTGGCTGTTCTGGTCGTAGACGCGGGCGCCCTTGCTGTACCACCAGATCGAGGCACCGTCATCCATGTGGGCGGCAACGATGCCGGTCTCACATACCTCCTTGACGACAAGTTCCAACGGGACATTCGTCTTCGGCGCAATGAGATTGAGTTCGACCTTCAGCTCGGGTTCCTCCTCGCCGATCTTCTGGCCGGGGGAGTAGACCCATATCTCTTCCGGAGCACCGACGAGAAGATAGGCGATAAAGATGACGGGGAACTGTGCTCCGCCGTTACTGTCGAGCACGATCTTCCAGTCATCGGTGACTGCGGCTTCATTTAGCTTGGAGAAGACGGCGGTGTAGCCGGCGTAGTGCGAAGGCCGGTCGTTCGGACGGACTTCGTTGATATCTACGGTGATCCTGGTATTGAGGATCTTACGGATGTTCTCGATGCGCTTCTGCTGCTCTTCCCAGAGTTCAAATTCCAGATCCCTCTGGACTGCACCAAATACAGCCTGCAGGGAATCGAGGAGCTCTCCTTTGAATTCGTCCGTGATCGCCTTCTTCGTGGCGGCGTCCGGGATGCCGTATCCGCCGGAGTCGACCTGGTCGTAGATCTCGGCGAGCTGGTCGTCCGGGATGGTCCAGAACTCATTGCAGTAGCGGTCGATCTCATCCATGATCGCTTCTTCAGCGCTGTCGCGGTTGAGCGCGGCATCTTTTGCGACCTGCTTTAGGATCTTTCTCCAGTCCTTGAGCGTACGCGGTTTCCCGTGCCAGTTATTGTTGGTCGTCATGTAGTAGCGGTACGCGCGGGTCAGGGTCTCTTTTACTTTATTGTAGACATAGTTGCCCATCTCGGTGATCGTGTAATCGATGCACCAGACCGACGCCGCGATCGTGCCGAGCGTCGCCTCGCCGGTCAGTGAAGCGAGCAGATAGACGGCGTCTTTATACATGCTTAAGATCTCATTATCCGTCTTATTTTCTTTCAGGGCCATGGTGGCCAGTGAGAGGATCGACACTGCCATCCCGGCTTTTCCGAGCGCCGTGTTCATGCCGTTGGTAAGTTCGTTGTTCGCGATCTTCGTATCCAGGCCTGAACCCGTGATGAAAAGCGTCGTCAGATTGGTGATATAAGTGGTTGTCGATCCGGTCTGCAGGTTCATCTCGGCAAACGAGTTAAATGTCTGCTCGAGGTATGGCCGCATCAGCTCCTTACATTTCTGGCCGGGGATGCCTTCGTTGTCCACGATCTCTTTCACGGCCTCCAGATACTCTTTCACATCTGTCTCTTTATCGACCATGTAGTCGTTGATCGCGCTGACATAGCAGTTCCGCATGCCTTCGTTCTTGAACTCGAAGCAGCCGTAAGTGGAGAAGTGGTCGGTGTAGATCACGAGCTCCTGTTTTTCCGCGTCCACCTCGAAAAGCACCGGCTCCCATTCGCTTGTTTCATCGTTTAAGTACATCGCACCGACGCACTTTGCGGGGTCCTGTCCCTCCGGGATGTTGGCGGGATCATACGGGATCCTGACATCGACAAATCCGTCGAGCTCGTGGTAGTCCCCGAGCGTGATGTCGTAGGCGGTGCAGTGCGCGCCCATCTCCTCGATGACCTCCTCCTCCATCTGCGTGACGGTGAGCTCTGTGCCGGGCTCGATGCCGAGGCTTCCGTCGATATTGACGGTGACGTTCAGATCCGTCTCGAGATTTATATCCTCGAAGGACTCCGCCGGGACAGCCGTCTCGAGTTCTTCCTCGATCGGATCGATGGTCGTTTCCTCCACCGTAGTGGTGGTCGTGGCTTTCTTTTTCTTCTTTTTCGAGGAAGTAGTTTCTTCAGTGCTTTTCGAGCAGGCACACATGCCGCTCATGAGCGAAAAGACGAGAAGCAGAGAGATGTACTTGACTGACTTTTTCATACGCGTGATCCTCATTATTCTTCTTCTGCAATACCTATATATTCAGTATATCCCGATAGAGAATGCAGGGGAATGAGAAGCGGCGTTTTTTAACACCCTTTCCACAAAAAGAAAACAGTTTGTTTACAGGTTT
>ONFC01000135.1 GCA_900317035.1 uncultured Eubacteriales bacterium | reverse complement strand
ATATGAGAACGCGGCGAAGCTGGATGTCGATCCGATCCCGGATACGGTCGTCCGTGTGAACATGCTTTTCTATGGATCGGACGAATATGTAAAGATAGAAGAACAGGATCTTACTTCGATGAACCCGTCGGTCTCCGAGCGCGAAGGCTTTGTCCTCGTCGAGTGGGGCGGCGGCAAGCTATGAGGTGAAGGCGTATCTGGGAGAGTTCCTGGTCTGAATATAAAGAAAAGTTTAAGCTTTCGTTTGTACTGGTTCCACTGCCGGAAGAACCCCCGTATAATGTAATTACATTCCAAAACGAGACAGACTCTCGAATGAATGGTGGCAAACTGGGGTGGATCCGCTGAGGGACTTCTATGACGATGGACAGAATGAAGGTGGAATAGATGAGAAGATATATCAAAGTATGGCTTGTTATCATAGTGCTTGTAGATTTGTTGGTTTTCGGTTTACTGACCAGCACAGGCGGAAGTTTTATCAAGAGTAACATTGAGTACAAGAAAATATATCCATGCGTTGATACTTATTTAGAAACGATTTATGATGAAAAAACCGGTGAATATTGGCTGGAGCCGAGTGCCGATTTTTTCGAAGCAGAACCCAGTATCCATGAATCCCAAAAACACAGTGTGTACAAATACTATACGGAGATCATTGTTATCTTAGATATCTTGCTCGCCGGAGTTGCTGTTTTTCTTTATATTTTCTTCACCAATAGAAATGATAGAGCGGATGTGTGTCTTGGATGCTCGTTCCTTTTTGTGCTTTTCCTAGTTGGATTCGGTTTTTTCGGGTTCTCTTATCTCCATACTATTACTACTCCGAATGATTTGATCGAGGTCCACTACAATGCACCGATCATCTATCTTTACGATGAGCAGGAGAGAGAAGCAACAGTCAAACTTGACTTAAATGGTGAACTTACCTGCACTTATCCGAAGTATAACGAAGAGACGGGCTGGGTCGTGAAGACCTCTGCGGACGGCGTTCTGACGGATGCAAACGGCCGTCAGTACGAGTATCTCTACTGGGAGGCAGATCTGAATACGGTGCCGGACTTCTCTAAGGGCTTCTGCGTTCGCGGAGAAGATTCCGCTGCTTGCGCGGGGAAGATTCCGCTGCTTTCTTGGAAAAAGCACTTTCCGACTTGGGTCTTACTGACACGGAAGCAAATACCTTCATTATGTACTGGCTCCCGCAGCTGGAAGAGAATCCATACAACGTGATCTCGTTCCAGACCGAGACATATGAGAACGTAGCGAAACTTCATGTCGATCCGCTCCCGGATACAGTCGTTCGCGTGAACATGCTTTTCTACGGAACGGACGAATATGTAGAGATAGAAGCACAGGACCTCACATCGATGAACCCGTCGCTTTCCGAACGCGAAGGCTTCGTCCTCGTCGAATGGGGCGGCGGCAAACTCGGGTGAAATAGCTACCTGAGAAGAACAGTGAATTATGTGTTGACAAGTAAACTTGGCAATGATATCCTTTAGCCATGCAAAGAAAACTTGGCAAAGGAGATTCCGTTATGAATAGAGATGAGATCCTGGCGAGGAGCCAGAAAGAGAATCACGGTCAGGATATTGTTAATCTGGAAATTGCTAAAGACAGCTTGAAAAACGGATGGATCGTTATCGTCTGTCTGCTGGCGGTAGTATCGGTTGTGGACGCGCTGGTGTTTGACCGGATGAACAGTGAAGTGTTTTTCGCGATCACTGCGGCAACTTCCGTAGTGTTTTTCCTCAAGTACTATAAACTGCATCAGAAGCATGAGCTCTTCATCGCGATCATAGATGCGGTCGCGGCAGCTGCTTTTTTCGTAGCATGGATACTTGAACTGGTGAAGTACTGAGGTAGCTTCTATGGATGATAAATTGGTACTAAAAAACAGACTGAAGGAGATCCGCACCGAAAAAGGAATGTCTCAAGCCGAACTGGCAGAACTTGTAGGTGTATCCCGTAATACGATCAGTTCCATCGAAACCGGACAATTCAGTCCGACGGCAAAACTGGCTTTGATCCTGTGCATCGCGCTGGACAGGAAATTCGAAGATGTATTCTTCTTCTGAAGACCAGTTGGAAGAATAGTAAAGGAGAGATTTCCATGGCATTTTTCGCACCCATTCCATTGATCCGGAAAAACCATATAATCGCCCGGCTGCAAGAGACGGGTGCTTTTTCCGCGGAGACTTCAAAAACACTGGCAGAGGCCGGAGTGATCAATCCCAACGGCTTTAAACGCATCACGGAAAGACTTGTGAAGACCGGAGCGATAAAGAGGGCCGGAGAAGGAAGATACTATCTATGAAACTCCCTGTCGATTCAGAATAGATAGTGCTTTTCGAACCCAAAATAACAGAATTGTCCCGTCTGTAACATGTGGACGGCGGGATGCGCGGAAAAACGGTTTAGCGGTATAATAGGGGAAGATGAAAAATAATTGACCCCGGAGGCCCGACATGGCAGTAGATATCAATAAACCTATCAGCATTCTTTACCCTTATAACGACGAAGTAAAATACACACAGCTCAGTAATCTGGCGTGCCACGACCTGGCGCTGGACACGCTATGTAATACCCTTGCACAGGGACCGAAGGAGGATGTTCTGATCATGGACATCCTTTCCAAACTTACGACCGACAGACGTGTCGCCGAGTACCGCCAGAAGGTGTTCGTCGATATACTGAATCTGCCGGAGCTTCGGAAGAAGATGATGGAGCTTCTCGATAAGATCTCCTACATCAAGGACTTTAAGACCATGAAGCGCGGATCTTCCGAGAGAATGGGTCTTTGGGATCTTCTGCATAAACTCGATGAGATCTCCGACTATATCAAGTGCGTCGAGGCCATGCAGGACTGCCTCGGTAAGGCCGACCTCAAGTCGCAGGGACTTCTGGATCTGCGCGAATACGTCAATGCTGTCTATACGGATTCTTTCTTTGCCGAGATGAAGGCGGATATCGAGAAGGTGAAGGCAGAAGCATCCAGCGTGAAGAGCGTGACCGTCGGCATCAACGTCAACGAGCGCTTCGAGGCGAGTTCCCTCGGTCTCATCTCCATCAACGACGCGCCTTTTAAGAAGTCCGGTATCGTCAGCAATTTTGCCGATGCCCTGAAGTCCAGAAATAAGCTCCACGAGGGCACGGAATGGGACGGAGACATGCACTATACCCCTGCAGAAGGCGATGAGGAAGGTGCCGGTTTTATGGACCGGTTATCCGAAGCGTATTCGAAGGGAACGACGGGCGGCGTTATCATGAAGAACGTCGCCAATGCTCATGGTACGACTGCCGCTGTACCGAAAGGGGACGGCGTCGAAAGCACGACATTCTATCTCGGCAAGATCGTCACGAAGCTCCTCGACACCCTCGTAAAGAAACTCCGTGATACACTCGGCAAGTATGTAAATGTCGCGGTCGTGAATATTTCCAAGCTCATCCCTGAGTTCGTATTCTATATCCGGTTCGCCGAGTTCATCGAAGGCAACATGAAGAAGGGCATGCCATTCTGCGAGGCATCCGTGCTCACTGAAAAGGAGCTGTCCGAAGGAATCACCATGAAGGCCAGAGGTCTATATAACCTTAAGCTCGCGATCTCCTCGAACCACAGTGAAGAGATCGTTTATAACGACCTCGACTTCGATTCTGACCACACTGTCTATATCCTGACCGGTGCGAACCGTGGCGGCAAGACCACGATCACGCAGGCGGTCGGCCTTCTTTTCGTTCTCGCGCAGAGCGGCATCTATGTGCCGGCAGGAAGCTTCGAATATAAGCCGGTCGATAATATCCTGACGCATTTCCCGGCGGACGAGGATAAGACCATGGATCTCGGACGACTCGGTGAAGAGTGTGTCCGCTTCAAGGAACTCTACACGGAAGCGACGGAAGACAGCCTGATGCTCCTGAACGAGACCTTCTCGACGACGTCTTTTGAAGAAGGTTACTACATCGCGAAAGACTCCGTGCGCGCGATCCTGAAGAAGGGGATCCGCACGATCTATAACACGCACATGCATAAGCTCGCCTATGATGTCGATACACTTAATGAAGGCGACGCGAAGGTGAAGGCTTCCTCGCTCATCGTGAAGAACGAAGGCGCCAAGCGTTCCTTCAAGGTCGAGGTCGCCCCGCCGGAGGGCATGAGCTTCGCTAAAGACATCGCGGAGAAATACGGCGTCACCTACGAGATGCTGACGGAGTAAGAGTTTTTTTGAGAGAAAGTGCTTTTGCCGAAGAAAAAACCAGCCCTGCTGAAGAGTCTGATAAGTAAAGAACGATTTGGAGGTTGTCAACATGAGAATAAAGAGAATTCTGATGACGCTTATTTTGGCCATGATGGTCTTTTCAACGGGATTTGTCGTGCTCTGTGGAAGGCAAAATACGCCTAAGCTGGAACAGCAATGTAAGATCGACCTCGGTCAGGACAGAGTGACCGATGTCAAAGAGTATGGTGAAGATGGATTCCTGTGTCTGATCAACGGAACTGAACTTCGCTTGATGGCATATAATGGAGAGGTCCTGGATTCCCTGCCATTAGATGAGGAAGTCACGCTTCTGGCGACTGACGACGATAAGGCCGCCTGTACTCATTCAGAAACTCCAACTTATGACGGAGGGTTTATAGTCGCCATATGCGGTGGAAAAAACGTCCGCGTCCTTGAGTATATTGAAGCAAAGGACAGCCTGGAATTGAAGATGAGGTTTTCTTTGGAGAATGCGGTCGTTTCTACATCGGTGCGGGATTCGATCGCCTATATCGTTTTAGATAACGGCGACCTGTACGGGTTCGAAATACCGAGACTCGCAAAGATCGAACCCGGCCTAAAAGATGTAGAATCATCTGTTGATCTTAAACTGGTCTGTCGGAATGCAAAGATCGTCGGAGCATACAATGTTGTGCTAAAAGATAACTCTTATATGGATATTTATCAATATAATACGGGTAATCCTTACGAGCCTTTCGGTGAAGAAATTATCGGCGTGGCGAATATTCTTGGCGGTGGGAAGATTATTACATCCCAAGCCATATATAAACCAGTCCTTCCAACGGATATTCGGAAAATGCAACAGATCGATAATGGTCAGGTATATGCAGGAGGCTATGGATATTTCTATGTGAAGAATGGCAAATTCTATTACACGGGTTCACTAAACATAGATCCTCGCGGAGAACATGCTCCGTATGGGCCTGAGGCGAAACAGGCACGTGTTGATATACCTTCCGGATATAAATACTGCTGTATCTACCGTGGAATCGTCTGCTATGACGAACACACGATCATCTGCTATTTCGTGTGATCCTACTCCTTTCCAAGCTCATCCCTATAAGTGTTTTTGCCGAAGAAAAAAACAGCCCCGCTGAAGAGTCTAATAAGTAAAGAACGATTTGGAGGTTGTCAAAATGAGAACGAAAAGGATCTTATTGTCGCTTCTTCTTGCCGTAATGGTCTGTTCTACGGGATTTGTCGTGCTCTGTGGAAGGTACAAAAAGCCTAAGCTGGAACAGCAATGTAAGATCGAGCTCGGTCAGGACAGAGTGACCGATGTCAAAGAGTATGGTGAAGATGGATTCCTGTGTCTGATCAACGGAACGGAACTTCGATTGATGGCATATAACGGAGAAGTCCTGAGTTCCCTGTCATTAGATGAGGAAGTCACGCTTATGGCGACTGACGACGATAAGGCCGCCTTTACTTTTTCTAAGACTCCTAATTATAACGGAGGGTATATCGTCGCCGTATGCGGTGGAAAAAACATCCGGGTCATTGCTTCAGATCCAAGACAGAACAGCCTGTTTACGAAGATGGATTTCTCGTTGGAGAATACGGTCGTTTCGGCTGCTGTAAGGGATTCGATCGTCTATATTGTTTTGGATAACGGCGACCTGTACGGGTTCGATATACCGATCCTCACCAAGAGTGAAGTCAGGGAAGATAATGGAAAGGAAGAAACATCTGTTGATCTCAAACTGATCTGTCAGAATGCAAAGATCGTCGGAGAACACAATGTTGTCCTAAAAGATAACTCTTATATGAATATTTATCAATATAATACGGGTGATCCTTACGAGCCTTTCGGTGAAGAAATTATCGGCGTGGCGAATAATCGTGGCTGTGGGCAGATTATTACCTCACAAGCTATATATGAGCCAGTCCTTCCAACGGATATTCGGAAAATGCAACAGATCGATAATGGTCAGGTATATGCAGGAAGCATGGGATATTTCTATGTGGAGAATGGCGAATTCTATTACACCGGTTTTTTAAACGATCCCGGACAACATGCCGGGTATAGTCCCGAGGCGAAGCAGGCACGTGTCGATATACCTTCCGGATATAATTACTGTTGTATCTGCCGTGGAATCGTCTGCTATGACGAACACACGATCATCTGCTATTTTGTGTGATTAAAATCCTCTTTGATTTCATGTGCCCCGCTCCCGCATTTGTTATAATGGGAGCGGGGTATTTTCTAGGCGGGGGCTTTTGCAAAAATGTTTAGACGCTTTACAGGATGGTTCCATAGATCAATCTCGGAGCACAAGGTCGCGTTCCGGGTATTCCTGATTTTGACGGTGATGGCGTTCGTTTTCCTGTCTATCGTATTTTATATTGTCGCGGTGGATAATAATCCGAAGATCCAGAATAAACGCCATCTCGCTGCGATAGAAGATGCGCGGGTAGAACTTGAAGAATATAAGGTGTTCCGACTGCCCGATAACCGTTTGGTTTTTCTTGCTTATCTTGGGCTGCTTTTCATCGCTGCGGCATTGACGGTTCTGAGTTTCATGGCAAACATAGTGGGGATCCGCCTTCTAAAGAAAAAGGACAGAAATCGTTTTTTGAATCGTTATTATATTCGCAGCTTTATGTTGCCTCCGCTCAGCCTTTTCTTCCTTGGCCTGACCATCTACCTTATGATCGATCCGTGCAAAAAAGTGGGCTTTGTTAAGCGGACTTACGAGGTGCGGGAACTGAACGTCGTCATGAAGAATAGTGAGTCGAAGCAGTTTACTGAGCCAGATGGGAGGAAAAGTACATACGGCAGTTACTATCTGCAGTGTGAAAGAAACGGGGAACAGTATATTGAGAAGGTGAACTTCGAGATCTATAATCAGGTACAGGAACACGGCACCTACTATCTGGTGTATGTGCACTATGACGACCTTTCAGACTTTGTCGGGATCTACTCCGCGGAGGAGTATGAGTATCCGGTTCGACAACGATGACTACCATAACGCTTACTATAATGTGACCGTGGTGGAGGAGAAGTGATATCTGATCCCTCAAGAATACTCATTTTATCAAGAACGTTCTCTTCTGCCTTTGTATAATAGAAGTACGATATCGTAATAGAAAGGATGATGGGCATGGAGAATCTGGGACTCCTTATTGAGGCGCTGGAATTTATCGAGAAAAATCTTGCGTCACCGATCAGGACAGAGTCTATTTCTGAACATCTGCACTGCTCAAAGTCCACTATAGAAAAGCTTTTCAAGTACGTAAACAACATCAGTATCAGGGATTATATTATCAGAAGGCGAATGAGCAGGGCGTCAAGAGACCTGGTGAAGAATCCGGATAGATCTTTGCTGGACATCGGCATGGAGTACGGATATGGCAGTAATGAAGCGTTTACCAGAGCTTTTCAAAGCGTCTGGCAGGTATCGCCTTCGGAATTCCGGAAAAATCCCTCTGCGTTTGAACTGTTTCCCGGCTATCGGATCGAGCGGGAACTACTGGAGGATAAAAAGATGACAGACAGAAAAAAGGTTGATATTAGTGAGCTTTATGATTGCATTAAGGAAAGAAAAGGATGTTTCCTGATCCTTGGAGACATCAAGGGTCTGATCCCGATCAACGAGATCTCAAGAAAGGCAGGGGATCTGGCGATCATTACTTCGTTGAAACGCATGGAGCAGGCGGCCGGGTCAGAGGATGTCGTTTTCCGGATCGGCGGCGATGAATTCGTGATCCTTACCGACTCCACCGATGAGGCGTATGCGAAGAAACTCTGCGGGGAGATCGTAAGCCACAATGACGAGTGCATCTCCTGGGATGGAAACGAGATCCCGCTGACATTATACGTCAAGGCAGTTCGCTATGAAGGCGGATCTGCTCTGCGGTATTCCGATTTCTTTACCATGCTGCACAGCGAGATCAGTGAAGAGTTCAAACGGCAGTATTATGAAGGGAAATAGCCCGTACATTCACGATATTCATTTTGGTTTTCCTATGAAAGATAGAGGTGTCTCAAAAATGAAGTGCCCGCCAAGGTTGATAACGACTTTGCGGGCGCTTTTCGATGGAGAAAACCCCCCTTTATGCATCCATATTTGCGATTTTGACGTTTTTGGCTTATCGTTTGCGGACGCTTTTTCAGCCATATTTTCAATTTTCGGAATTATAGCCTATGACCGACTAATCCATATTTTGCATTTTTCAAATTCTGGCTTATTCCTTGCGAAAAGCACTTAAGCCATATTTTCATTTTCTTCGAATATAGCCTACATCGCACTAATCCATATTTGCGATTTTTCGATTTTTAGATTATCAATATTTTGCTTATAATTTTCACTTATTAATGAAG